>JAOXSG010000188.1 GCA_025800105.1 Cohaesibacter sp.
GGTTCATTTTCAAGATTTTACGACGTAGTTCATTGCGAAAAAATGCCTCGCCCTTCGGGTTTGTCTTGAAGCGCTCATCTATCGAACCAAGACCTGCAAAAAGGGAACCACCCTTATTTTGCTCTTGGCTCTTCTATCTGAATGCTTCAAGACAAACAGAATAGGATAAATTAATGAGTCCTGAGCCTAGAATATGGTATGGTGCATTGCATCCTTATCCCTGCCCATCCCTGCCAATATGCCAAGAGTTTTTCATGTCTTCCTCTTTCCCCCTTCCGCCTGCACAGATGGCGCATAGTCCCGCTCAAGCTTTGCGTGCCCTGCTGGAGAAGCCTTGTTGCCATATCATGCCATGCGCCTTTGATGCCTTGTCGGCGCGGATGATTGCGCAACATGGCTTTGATGTGGGCTTTATGACCGGCTTTGGGGTCTCTGCCTCACGCATTGGGCAACCTGATGTGGGCCTTATTTCCTATGGAGAAATGGTCGATAGTGGTCGCAATATTTGCGCGGCGGCTCCCCGCCTCCCCATCATTGGCGATGGCGATACCGGCTATGGCAATGCTGTGAATGTGAAACGCACAGTTAAAGGCTACGCACAGGCAGGGTTTGCCGGTGTGATGATTGAAGACCAGCTGGCCCCCAAACGCTGCGGCCATACCAAGGGTAAATTGGTTGTGGAGCGTTCCGAGGCTGTCTCGCGCATTCAGGCGGCAGTTGATGCCCGTAATGAAGGGGCGGATATTCTGATCATGGCGCGCACCGATGCCCGTCATCATTATGGCCTTGATGAAGCCATTGAACGGGCTGCGGCTTTTAAGGAAGCGGGGGCGGATATTTTGTTTGTTGAAGCCCCTCACAGTCTTGATGAGATGAAAGAGATCACCAAGGCCGTGCCTCATAAACATATGGCCAATATGGTGGAAGGCGGCGATACACCCTTGCTTGGGGCCGATTGCCTTTTTGAGGCGGGTTATCATCTGGCCGCTTATCCCTTGACCTTGCTGTCAGTCGCGACAAAGGCCATGTCCACAGCTCTTGAGCTGCTCAAGCAAGGACGCCACCCTGACGATTTGCTTCTTGATTTCGCTGATCTGAAGAAAATTGTTGGCTTTGATGCCTATTACGAGGAAGAAAAACCCTATTCAACCGCACGAGATCTGGTGTGAACGCTTTTTTTGGAAGGCTTTCTTATGGTCTCATATCAGACGATATTTTTTGCCAATCGACGATTCTTTGTCCTGGTTATGATCGCAAAATGAGGTTCGCCCCTCATTATTGGATGGTTTTTCACAGTAACAATCACGTTTTGGCCTATCTTTCTTCTTCATGTTAACGCATGCTTTAAATGTCTCTCTTTTGACGATAAACTTGCTGAATGGCTCATATTTTGCCAATAAATGAAATTTAATATCATTAAAATTAATTAATTTAGAATATAAATCTAATTTATACCTTATTTCCTAATATGATTAGTTTCGAAAATTACGCCAATGTTATCTCAAACTACCCTCTATAACGATTGCAACAGATTTGATATGGCAAAAGACTGTTGCCTGACCTATACTATTTTTCAGGAAGGCAAACGTAACCTGAGGCTGCATTCGTCCCCCAAATTGTGAATGCAGAGCGATTGTTGCATTAACTTTGGCTTCCCAAGAGGCGGTCCCCACAACATTACCGTCTTGAGAGGTCGTCGGTAACGGCGGCCTCTTCTATATAAAGGCGTTGTTTTGCTTTCTTTCTACCTGTTTTGATCGCTTTCACTGGCTGCCTTGATTTCCTTTTAAAATACTCTTACAGTTGGGTTTCCATCAAGAGAAGGGCTGGCGCCCTCGCCAACCTGCCGACCGCGGCAAGGTGGCACCGATCATCGGGATGTGGTGAAGAGATTGCCTTTTCACAAATCAAGCGGATCGTCTTCCATTGTCGCCAGTCTTCCCAATTTTGGCCGATCTGGCCAGTTCGGAGGATTTTATGTTTGAAGCTTTTGACCCGGAACGGGATTTGAAATTTGAAAGTCTGTTTGATCAGGTCTTTCACACGCCTGCAAAAAAAGAGGTTGTCTTGTCCAGCCCGCCGGATAAGGATTGTCTGATTATCTTGCAAACAGGATTTCGCATTCGGGTTCTGTCTTTCCAGTCGGCTTATGCGCTGGGGGCGCGGTCCGGCTTTTCCCTTGCCAGTCTCAAAGAACGGGTGTCCGTGTGCGCGGCGATGATCCGCGCAGGCCTCTCCCATGCCATTGATGAGACCCTGTTTGCGGCGCTTGTTTATCATTATGCGGATCAGGCTGAGAAAATCGCTCAAGAGAGCAAACAAAAGCCAAATACAACAGATTTATGAGTTTACGTCCTAGATCGCCAGACCCGCTCGGCGGATTGTGCAATCTGACGGGCGGGGATTTGGCCATCCCTTACCGCTTGGGAGATCCAGCCAATGGCCCTGACAGGTAGGTCCGGGTCGGGTTTTAGACTGTTGGAGAGAAGCAGCAGATCATAGCCTGCTTGAGCGGCGCGAATGGTGGCGTCTGGCAAAGAGGCGATTTTGCGCACGGCTCCCATATCCAGATCATCCGTCATGGCCATGCCCTGAAACCGCAACCCACGGCGCAGCACATCTTGCACCAAAGGTCTTGAAAAGGTCGTCAATTGCCCCTGGTCTTGCTCTGCCACCCGCACATAGAGATGGCCTGACATCACGCAATCGGCCAGCCCATTGGCAATGAGCTGTGTGAAAGGCTGCAATTCTTCGGGGTTCCAGCTGTCACGAATATCAACAAAGCCTTTGTGGCTGTCTTTTTTTGACAAGCCATGGCCGGGAAAATGTTTGAGCGCGGTCTGGATGCCATAATGGCGATGCGCTTGTATGAAAGCTGCGGCATATGCGGTCACCGTTGGGGCTTTGGCACCATAGGCACGATGATTGCGGCCAATAACGGGATTGGAGGGTCGATGCAGGTCGACCACTGGCCCCAGATTAAGGGAGAAGCCAGCCCCGGCCAGTTCCTTTGCTGCTTTTGCATAAAGGGCTTGTGCTTGCAGGGGGCTTTTTGTTTGTGCCACTTTCAGCGCAGAAGGCAAGCGCATGAAGCCATGTTGCTGGCGAAGGCGCTGGACTGCGCCGCCTTCATGGTCAATGGCGATATGATGGGCCCCTGCGGAAGAAAAAAGCCGGTTCAGGCCGACAACATCACGGCCAGATCCGATATTGCTGCCCAAATAGACAAGGGAGCTGGCCCGCCCTTTGCGAACATGCTCTGCAATTTGGCGAGCAAATCGCCCCTTGGCGCTTTTGCCAGCAAAGCCCACCATCAGCAAAGCCCCGATTTGGCGCTCCAATTCTGCGGCATTGGCGATGGTGCTGACAGAGAGCAAAGCAGGCGTTGCAAGGGCGATTTTTCCAGATTGGATCAGGACATCGCGCCGGGATGGGCCGCTCTTTTGTGTCTGCTGAGACATATCACGCCCCTTTATATAGTGCTTGTGCGATTCGCTTTTGATGGCTGTTTGTTTGCGCTTTTGTGATCAGAAACTATGGTCAAACCATGTCCTTATGGCAGGGTTTGAGCCTTCTTTTCATCCTTCCATAGCAAAGCTGCTTAAGAGCTACTTAAGAGCTATTGGGGCCAATTCTGTCTATCAGCGCTGTAAACGGGCTTTGATATGCTCAAAAAGTGGGTTTTGTGCTTCGAAAATATAATCCAGCGTTGAGACAGAGACAGAGATTGCCCCATGCTTGCGCAAGGCGCTGGCCACATCATAGACGGCATGATCCATCACATGCAGCTCGATCTGCTCGGCCTGTTCTGCAAAGGGCGCAACAATCTCGCCACTTTTAAAATCTTGCAAAAGCTTAGCCAAAACCGCCGGGGCCTGAGCAATTTTTGCGCGGATCAGACGCCGGGTGCGGGCAGCCTCTTCCGCCTGAATGCGATCGAGAATGGCTGCCAAAGCGGCCAGTGCCTCATCGGACCAGCTGGCGGTCAATGAGGCAACCAGATTGGCTTCCGAGCGCAGCATGACGCCGTCATCCAGAATTTTGAGATTGTTGGCTTCCAGCGTTGAGCCAGTTGAAGTGATATCGACGATCACATCGGCAGAGCCAGCGGCAGGCGCGCCTTCTGTTGCACCCAGACTTTCGACAATCTTGTAATCCACGATGCCATGGCGAGCAAAGAAAGCGCGGGTCAGGTTCACATATTTGGTGGCAACCCGTAAGCGATGGCCATAACGGGCAGGCATATCCAGCGCGACATCGCTCAAATCTTCCATAGAGCGCACATCAATCCAGGCTTTGGGCGCGGCGATGACCACATTGGCATGGCCAAAGCCCAATTTGAGCAACAGATCGACATAATCTTGCGGATTGGCAAGATGCTCGCGCACCAGATCTTCTCCGGTTACGCCCAAATGGACAGAGCCAGCTTTCAATTCTTTGGCAATTTCAGAAGCTGAGAGAAAGGCAATTTCCACATTCTCAACGCCTTTGAGATGGCCGCGATAATTGCGGGCGCCGCCGGGCCGGGCGACTTTCAGGCCAGCGCGGGCGAAAAAGGCATTGGTATTTTCCTGCAAGCGGCCTTTGGAAGGCACTGCAATGATCAATGGGCTGTTGCTCATGGTCAGATTTCCTTCTCTCTTTACGCCTGCACGCGATCCAGCCAAATGGAAAATCCAACGGCTGGCACAGAATGTGGGGATGTGTCCAAATGCTGTTTTTCTGCCAAAAGGCCGAGCAGACGATCATAGCGCCCGCCACCGGCCACAGCTTTATCACCCTCTTGGAAGCGTAATTCGAAATTGAAGCCGGAATAATAATCCAGACGACGACCAAAATCGGCCTTGAATGTCACGGCCTTTGTTGGTTTTTGCTCGGTAAGCAGGTGTTGAATTTGAGCCATTGTGTCCAACAAGGCTTGTTTTGCCTTGCCTAGCGTCAGATTATGCTCTGTTTCGAATGCCTCAAGACAGGTGGGCAACTCCTCAAGCGTGCATTGCAAATCCAGATAGTGTTGCAAAATTTGCAATTTGGACTGATCCCAACCAGCATTGGCGGCCAGTTCGGCTTTTTCCAGATAGCGCTCGGCAATATCACTGACCGAGCGCCCGCCAACGGCGCTGAGGCCTGCAATTTCCAGCATTTCTTCTACCGCAGCTGACACGTCTTCTGCGGCTTTGTCTTCCAAAATACGCGCCAAACCGACTGAGGCCCCATGATCATGGGAGCCACCGGTTGCCAAGCGCTCCAGCATCCGGTTTAGCACAGCACGGTCGCCAAAGGCCCCTTCCAAACGGCGCTGCCAGACTTTGGGGGCGTTTAGGGCTTCCAAAAGGGCAGAAAAAAGAGCACGGTCGCCAATGCTCACCAAAACCTGACGATTGGACAGATCTTTCACAGCCGAGGCACAGAGAACCAGACTGCGGGCATTGAGATCGGCCCCACCTTGTGGGTCGATCAGCTCAAGCCCTGCCTGATGAAATTCGCCGGGTTGATCGTCCGAGCGCTGGCGGAAAACCGGACCGAGATAGGCATAGGCTGCTTTTCTCTCTGCCTGTCCCGTTTGCAAATGATGCAAACAGGCGGGAATGGTAAATTCCGGGCGCAAGGCCATGGTTTGGCCATTGGCACCGGGCGCAGCATAGAGGCGTCGGCGAATGTTCTCGCCAATCAGATCCACAAACAGATCGGCGTGATGGAGAATGGGCAGCTCAATTGCGGTGGCTTTTGCCTTGTCAAACAAAGCGGCCAGTTTGCTGCGCATATCGTCGCTCACATAGGTCACGGTGACGCCCTTTCTGTCCTGTTCCAGATCAGTTACCCTGAATGATTATGATTGGCTCTGGCGATCTTTGGCCTGTGCGGCCAATATCTCGGCCACTTTGGCCACCAGATCTCCTTGAGGCACTTCGACTTGCGCCGGACGGCTTTCACGCCAAGTCTGGTTGTCCTCAATCTCGGCGGAGAGGCGCTTGCCCTCTTCCAGATCCTTGATCTGGATGATGCCCTGCTCGCGTTCATCCGAGCCTTGAATGATGGCCAGCGGACAGCCTCGTTTATCGGCATATTTCAACTGATTGCCAAACTTTTTCCAATTGCCCTGATACATTTCTGCGCGGATGCCAGCATTACGCAGATCCATGACCATTTTCTGATAATGGCCAAGGGATGTCACATCCCCGTCCATAACGGTGACCAGAACAGGGGCGAGGATTGGATCTTCGCCCAATTTGCCAAGATTTTTCAACGCGGACATCAGACGAGAGACGCCGATGGAAAAGCCGGTTGCCGGGACATCGCGCCCCACAAAGCGCTTGACCAGACCGTCATAGCGGCCACCACCGCCAACAGAGCCAAATTGCACCACTTCGCCTTTTTCGTTGGTCACGTCAAAGGTCAGCTCGGCCTCATAAACAGGGCCGGTATAATATTCCAGACCCCGAACGACGGATGGATCAATTTTGATTTGATCTTCCCCATAGCCGCATGTTTCAAAAATGGAGCGCATGACCTCCAGCTCGCGCTGGCCTTCATTGTCCATGTCTTGGGTGCCTGCCATATAGCCCAGCACCCAATCGGCATGTTCATTGCTAAGGCCTGCGCCTTTGGTGAAATCGCCGGAGTCATCCTTGCGGCCTTCACATAGCAGCAGCTTGACGCCTTCGGGGCCGAATTTATCAAGCTTATCAATGGCGCGCAGCACGGTTAGACGGGTCTCGGCATGCTCTTCTGCGCCAAGCCCGATGGCTTGCATGACGCCATCCAGCACCTTGCGATTGTTGACGCGAATGACGTAATCGCCGCGCTCAATGCCCAAGGCCTCCATGGTGTCGGCCATCATCATGCACATTTCTGCATCGGTCTGCACACCCGGCGCGCCAACGCTATCGGCATCAAATTGCATGAATTGGCGGAAACGACCCGGGCCGGGCTTTTCGTTGCGAAACACATATCCGGCGCGATAGGAGCGGAATGGCAGCTGGATTTCGTTGATATGCTCGGCGACATGACGGGCAAGAGGTGCGGTCAGATCATAGCGCAAGCTCATCCATTGCTCGTCGTCATCCTGCACCGAGAAAACACCCGCATTGGGCCGGTCGGTATCTGGCAAGAATTTGCCCAAGCAATCGGTATATTCAAAAGCCGGTGTCTCAATCGGATCGAAGCCATAATGCTCATAGACCGCCTTGATTTTGGCGATCATGTCTTCTGCGGCGCGAATGTCGCTTGGAAGCCGGTCAACAAATCCGCGAGGCAGGCGGGCCTTGAGCTTTTGAGGCTTGTTTTTCTTTGCCATTTCGGTCAGGTCACTTTCGATCAGATGAACAGAGCGTGCTCTTTTGGGAGAATTTTGGATTGTCTAGCCCGAAGAGAGATGATCTGCAAGAGAGGAGCGCTGTCAGAGCCAAGAATGGCGCTGAAAAGTCACTGAAATGCCACATAAACGGGACAATAACGAGACAATCGTGCAAAATCAGACCGATTTTGACGCTTTTGGATTGTCTATCCGGGGCGCTGAAAGGCTGCTCTTGTCGCTTCTATTTTTTCGCGGCAATAACAGCCCTCCAAATGGTCATTGACCAATCCCATTGCCTGCATGAACGCATAGACGGTGGTGGGGCCAACGAAAGACCAGCCACGTTTTTTCAGATCTTTTGATAGTCTTGTCGATAGATCGGTTTTGCCCAAAGTTCTGGCGGTTGCATAATCCAATCTTTGCGGACGATCATGGGGCTGTGGCTCCTGCTGCCAAAAATAGGCGGCCAGAGAGCCTTTTTCAGCGATCAGCTCTTGTGCACGCTTGGCATTGTTGATGGTGCTTTCAATTTTTTTGCGATGGCGGACAATGCCCTCATCCTGCAAGCATCGCTCGACATCGTCTTGGGTGAAAGCGGCAACCTGATCGATTTCAAAATTTGCGAAGGCTGCGCGGAAATTGTCGCGCTTTTTGAGGATTGTGTACCATGACAGACCGGACTGAAAACCTTCAAGGCAGATTTTTTCGAAAAGCGTGCGATCCTCGCCCACCGGCTGGCCCCATTCCTGATCGTGATAGGCCATATAATCCTCTTTGCCGCCATGCCACCAGCACCGCATCTTTCCATCTTCGCCCAGCATCAAGCCGTCTGACATCTGCCTCTCCTGCCGTATAATTTAAACATGCAACATCATTTTACTGTTCATTATTTGTTCTAATTTCTATGTCGATTTTTGTCAAGCAAAGCAAGCCCAGTTGCCATGTACCGGGCTTTTGTTTTGATCATTGTGTCTGATAAGCCAGATCGAAGAATTGACGCTCTAGCGAGACCGCTTCGATGAAGAGCTGTTTGGCCGCTTCCCTGTCTGCTTCATCTGCCTTGTCCCAAGCTTGGTCCAATTGCTCGCGCAAATAGGCCACAACGCCCTCAAAGCCTTCTCCGGCATGTAAGGTGATCCATTCTGCAAACCAGAAAGGCAAATCCTTGGCGGGGGGATTGAAGGGGGTTGCCCATGTCAGATAGGACCATTCGGCAACATTGAGAACGGCCAGCATTTGCAAATAAGAGCCGGATTTTGCGGCCTTTGCCATGATATCCTGAAAGGCTGTTGTCACAGGAGAGGCGGGAGCATTCTGGGCGTCTTCGCTGATCTGCAAGGCCTCAAAAGAACGCAGAAAATAGGTATTTTCAGGGCCGGTAATCACTGCCAGAAATTGCGCTGCGGGCACACTATCAGCCAATGTTGGGGCATGGGCAATCGTTGAGGCCAACAGCCGCACAAAACCATCGACAAATTTATAATCCTGCACCAGATAATAGCGCATTTTATCTAGTGGCAGGCTTCCGTCTGCCAATTCCTTGCAAAAAGCATGATGTGTGGCTGCTTGCCAATCTTCATCTGCAAGGGAGCGCAAATAATCGCTTGGGCGCATGGAAGTCTCTCCTCATTCCCCTTGTGTTTCATTGATATAAAGGGTGGATTGTGTTTTTCACTGTTGCTGTATGTGAGTAGAACGGAACGCGGTGATGATCAAGCCAGCGCATAAAAAAAGCAGACCCAAGAGCCTGCTTTGCAAAATTTTGATCCAATGATTTGCTCGCTTAATCGAACAGGGCGTCGATATCGTCCTGACTGGCCACACCTTCTTCGTCTTGCAGGGCCGGGCCATTGAGCAAGGCATCGTCGCCGGTTTTTTCCAGCGGATTGTCCACTTCGATTTCCTGAAAATGATCGATGCCGCCCCAGATTTCCATCATTGAGACAATGCGCTCTTCAATGAACCGCAAGACATTGACCACTTTAGTGATGCGCTGACCGGTCAAATCCTGAAAGTTACAGGCCTCAAAAACCGAGACAACACTTTCGGAAATTTCATGGGTCCAATCATCCTCTTCCCCTGTCAGGGTTTTAGACAATTTGCCGGCATTTTCATCAATCACCTCGGCAGCGGCCAAAATCTGTTCCGTTGCCTGCTCGGTGCCATGGATGATGGCGTCCAGCTCATCGGTTACGCGGTTCATCTCGGCACTGTGCAAACCATTGACATGCAAGGTGGCAATTTCGCGCTTTGTTTCGGCAATGGCTGAGTAAATTTCGTCCATCTCTGCCTTGAGCTTGAGGGCTTCGCCCATTTCGGCCCGATATGTCTCGACCAGAGATGTGTTCAATTCCTGTGCAGGTTCAATCAAGCGTCGCAAGCTAGCAAGCTCTGACATGATTTCGCTATGCTGACCAGAAGACATAGCTGCACCGCCCGCTGATGGCGCAGATATGGGTTGATTCGGACTGGTATCACCCAAAATCTGTTCGATTCGAAAAGGTCTGTTCGCCCTCGCCATCCCGTCATTCTCCTTGGTCGCAAAGCTTCATTTGCAGAAGATTTTGTCTGCTTTTCGCAAGATCACTTGAGCTGACTATAATTTGGCTTGGTTAAAAATGAGTTGTCTTAAAAGGTAAAATGCGGTCTTTGCGAGAAAGCTTTTGCAGCTGGGGACAATTGTTATTCATAACTCACATAAATAATGTGCCTAATAAATGAATGATGTGCCTGACAAATGCCATATTCTTGAGACAAGGCTGTTGCGCAAGATTGAGCTCTGATCACCCCGCCTTCTGCCATAATATTTGTCATCATACCTGATTGACCAACATGCCCTAAATAGGCAATTGTGGCATATGATATGAACGGGGCTTTGGAACTTGATTTCAAACATCATGCCATCCTGTGCGTATTGGCGCGTTTGTATCCTGCTTTGCTGCCTGTTTCAAAGAGTTAGAGTTCGTGCGCTTCCTTCCCCTCCTTGTCTTTTGTTTTTCTCTTTCTGCTGGCAGACTTGCCAAGCCGCATTTTTATCTGCATGGCTTGTTTGGCTTTTTCCTGATTTTTTCGGCCAATCTTGCCTCTAGCGCGCCCGCTCATTTTCCCGATGCTCTTGTTACTGAAGGATTTTATCGTACCGTTTTTGGCTCTGAAATCCGCGCTTTAAGCTGGGGTAGTCAGACCAACCGGGTCAAAAAATATGTCACACCCATCAAAATCTGGATTGATAATCGCTCGCGGGTGAATCGCAAAGCTCAGGTTCGACGGTTTGTCAGATCCCTGCCCCTTTATATCCCGTCCTTGCAGCTCAATCTGGTCAAACGGCGCAAAGATGCCAATTTTCGCATTTTCATTGTTGATGACACAGATTATGCGCATACGGTGCGGACCGAAATTTTTCGCAATGATGCGATCAAAGTGCCCGGACAATGTATTGTGCGTGTTTTATCGCGCCGCTCTGGCATTTTGGGCAGTGATGCCGTGCTGGTGGCCAATCAGGGTAAAGCCCTGTTTCGTCGCTGTATGGTCGAGGAAATTTTGCAAGGCTTAGGCCCGGTGAATGATGATGATAATTTGCTCTATTCGGTTTTCAATGACCGCTCGACATTTGACTATTTCACCCGCTTTGATCGTCTGATCCTTAATATGCTGTATCATAAACGTGTCAAGCCGGGCATGACATGGCGGCAGGTTCAGCCCATGGCGATGGATATTTTGCGCGATGCGAAAGCGATTGTTGCGCGCCATCCATGACATCAAGGATCTAAAACCTTTCCTTTTAGTCATTAACGTATAAAAGAGACTGTTTTACCCTTCTTTTACGCTGTTTCCAATCACTGGTTTTGGCAAGCTTTGATTAACCACTTGCTGGCGGTTTTGCTTTATTATGCGCTCAAGGCAAGGGCTGTGCCGCGTGTTGTTTGTGGTGGAGATGGCCGAAAGGCTTCATCAGTCCTGCTCCCTTTTGGCTTTGACGCAATATGTAGTGAGTATGTCGATGAAGCGCCTTTATATGTTTGCCTGCGCCCTGTCGGTTGGCCTTGGTGGCCTAACTGTGCCGACATTGGCCAATTCGGTGCGCTATGCAGCGCCCCCTCCTGTTCTTCTAAGTCCTGACCGGATTGATCCATGGGTGTTGCAATTGCGCCCCGGACATGTGCGTCCGCATGTTCAGGATCATCGTCCGCGGGTTTCACGCCGCGCTTTGCGCCTTAACAACCGATCTGACACTCGCTCTTTGGGTCGCACCGAGCAATTGTCTGCGATCAAGGCAAAGCCGCGTGTGCCACAAATGGATCCACGCTTTCTGCCAACCGTGATTGATTATGATGGGCCACATAAAGCTGGCACGATCATCGTCAACACCAATGAACGCTATTTGTATCTGATCGAGAAAGACGGCACCGCGCGCCGCTATGGCGTTGGTGTTGGGCGTCCCGGCTTTGAATGGGCTGGCAAGCATAAAGTCACCCGCAAGGCGGAATGGCCATCATGGCGACCGCCAGCAGAAATGCGCGCCCGTCAGCCAGGCTTGCCTGCCTTTATGGAAGGCGGCCCCCGCAATCCGCTGGGTGCGCGCGCGCTTTATCTTGGCTCTACCCTCTATCGCATTCATGGCTCCAATGAGCCATGGTCTATTGGTCAGGCGGTTAGCTCAGGCTGTATTCGTATGCGCAATCAGGATGTAAAAGATCTCTATGAACGGGTCCGAGTTGGCACCAGAGTGATTGTGATTTAATAAGGCTTTTGGGCTGACTCAGGATTTCGAAATTAAGGCGGGCATATGCTCGCCTTTTTTCGTTTCCCCCCTATCCTTGCAGCCATAAAGACCATGCGGTTGAGCCAACCATCAAAACTGCCATTGTTGCGGTCACAGTCTGAAAGGCGCGGCCCTGCCCCAACATTTGCATGATGGCTGATCCTGCCAATGCCCAGCTTGAATGGGAGACCAGTCCACCAATGGCAAAGCCTGCGGCTAGCAAAAATGCTTCATCCCACAAAGGGGCTGTTGGGCTGAAATAGACCGAATATCCGATCACGCCCATGGCCCATGTTTTGGGACTTAAAGGATGAATCAAAGTTCCCTCCCAGAAGGAGAGCGGCTTTGCCTTGCCTGCCTGCCCTTTGGCAAGGGTCAGCACACGCCATGCCAGATAGAGCATATAGGCCATGGAAGCCCCTTTCAGAGTCCATGTCAGCCATCCTCCTTGGGACAGAAGTGCCCCAAGGCCAAAGGCAATCAGGCAATTCATGACAATACCAGACAAGACAGCACCCAAAATTGGTTTGAATGCCGCCTTTGCCCCGATTTGCGCCCCAATGGCCATGAAGGCGAGATTGCCGGGGCCCGGTGTGCCGGTCATGACGGCGACAAACATCATGAAAGCCAGAAATTCAGAAAAGTTCATGTCTGCCTCATCAATACAATTGATACAATTTTACTTTTTAAAATCTATAACTTGCTCTATTATCTGGTCAAATATTAGATTGTTACCAGAACAATATTTCAGCCTTTCTCTTCGCGCCTTCAAAAGGATCTCTCTTATGGCCCATCGTCTCAGCTGGCTGCCTGATTTGTCAGATCGCAAAGGACCGCTTTACCAAGCCCTTTGCGATCACTTGGCCCGTGATATTGCCTCAGGCCGGCTTGCTATTGGCACTCGTTTGCCCCCACAAAGGGCGCTGGCTTGGGAGCTTGGCTGCACGCATGGCACTGTGACGCGCGCCTATGAACGGGCAGAAAAAATGGGGCTGGTTCAGGGAGAGATTGGCCGCGGCACCTATGTCAAGGCCCTTGAAACGGCGCCCTCGCCTTTATCTCCACCGGTTGAGGCGGGGATGGAGCTGG
>JAOXSG010000201.1 GCA_025800105.1 Cohaesibacter sp.
CTTGAAAATGGAGGTTCCAAAATTTCATCCGCGACAATTCCACTTGTGACAGGTCCAGCCAGCAACCACCACAAACCTTGAAAACAGAGGTTCCAAATTTTCATCCGCGACAGGCCCAGTAAAAACCACCAACCTGGCAATGACTTGCAGACAAACACAGATGATAGCCAATCCAAAAAACGTTCCAGATAAAAAACTGTGAAACATCAAGACTTCCAGATGACAACCAAACGATTTCCTGTCTGATGAAAGGCCATCACCAATCTCCAAGCCAGTGACTAGGTCAAGCGGTCAGGAACAGATTCCTGCCTGCAACAACTCTCACGCAAAGAATGGGAACTTACCATGGAAAAATCACACAACCAAAGGAGAAGCAAGTCGATCAAGAACAGTCACTGATCGATGGGCAACTCAAAACAAGTCAATTATCACAAGTTCAATGGCAGATCAGGAACAGACTCCTGTCAAACCAAAACCCGGGATAAAGGATTGTTCGTAGGCTGGCCACGTGATGTCAACAATGTGAGTTCCACTCAAAGAAAACAAAGAGAGTCAATCGGCCAGGAACAGACACCTGCCTGCAAACAAAAATTTGATCTGAATCTAAACCAAATCCACACAAATCAACTACCACAGGTGAAAATTGCAGATCAGGAACAGAGTTCCGCAATTTTAGAGACTTTTTGCGAAGCTGATTGGGGCGTCGGAATGTGGTGCAATGGCTTTGGTCCTTTGAATGCATCGGAACTTAGCGCCCAAGAATTTGAAGCTTGTGTCAGGTCAGGTTGCT
>JAOXSG010000209.1 GCA_025800105.1 Cohaesibacter sp.
AGTCACAGACGTTTCGAGACTGCTGTCTCTTCTTCAGTGTGTGCTGTTAAACAGCTGCACGCGCCGATGGTTTAAAATGTCAAAATTGCATCTTCGACATGAGCGCGTGCTGCCGTAAAGTACAACTAAACAAACGCAAAGTCTACGTTCATTCCTTTGGGATGCATGGTCTCGTGGCGGAAAATTAGTCGCGCCTCCGCACGACGTCGCTGCAGTGTATTGCAGGCAAAACCAGCACAGATTACGGAGACTAGCATATCTGCCGCATCGTGACCTGCGGACGAGAAGTGTTTCGCAACAGGGAGATCCATGTTGCCCCTCACCGACCGCAGATGTTCCCGAAATCTGTCGCTAAGGCGTCTTCCTGTTTGCCCCATGTAACACAGGTGACATACACGGCAAGAAATGGTGTACACCAGATCAGTTGAAGTGCAGGTAAACCTTTTGTGCACTCTTATTTGCTATGCTAGTCTCCATCGTAATCTGTGCTGGTTTTGCCGGCAATACACTGCAGCGACGTCGTGCGGAGGCGCAACTAATTTTCGGCCACGAGACCATGCATCCCAAAGGAATGAACG
>JAOXSG010000218.1 GCA_025800105.1 Cohaesibacter sp.
TAAAGGCTATCCATTCCATAAGGCGATATAAAGGGCCATAGCGCATGTTGTTTTATATTTTGATGGGTTTGATTGTAACCTCTGCTGCTATCCTGATGTTCAATCATGATGCGGGAGAAGTGTTTGGTTTACCGATTGAGCATGTTGCCAGCATCACCGTCTTGTCTTCCTTGTTGATTTATCTGGCTGCGGGTCGGTTTGGCTCTGTTGGAAAAATCGTCCAATCCCTTAAACAACTAGCCATTTGGGTCTTGATTGGCTTTGGCCTTATTCTTGCCTATAGTTTTAAAGATGATGCCAAGATGCTTGTGAGCCGTGTCGCCGGTGAGCTGGTGCCGGGCATGGGCATTCCCTCCACTGCCGGGTCCGTGACCTTTCCACGTACGGACAATGGGCATTTCATGGTTTTGGCAAAAATCAATGGCTCAGATGTGCCAATGCTGGTGGATACTGGCGCAAGTTCTGTGGTGTTGTCTTATGAAGATGCACTAGCGGTTGGTGTTGATCCTGATCGCTTACAATTTTCCACCCCGGTCTCCACCGCCAATGGGCGTACCAAGGCAGCCACTATTCGGCTTCGTTCTGTTGATGTGGGAGGCATTGAACGCGGTAGGATTCCTGCAATGGTCTCTCAACCCGGTGCCTTGAGCGAAAGCCTTTTGGGTATGAGTTATCTGGAAAAGCTGGGCGGCTGGTCCGTCAGCAATGATCGCCTGACCCTACAGCCCTGATGCTTATAAGGCCATGAAGAAACGGATGGATAC
>JAOXSG010000224.1 GCA_025800105.1 Cohaesibacter sp.
CCCAGCATAGCATTGAGAGAGGGATCGTCATTCATTTTTTTTTAATCTTTGGATATTTCCGCATAAACAAAGCTGTCCAAATCCGGGCGTGGAACCCAATGTGATAAAAAGCCCGTTCACTTTTAGCCCAATAAAATTTGCAGACTTTTTCCCAATGCTTCATGCAGAACCAGATCCGCCATATCGTCCAATGGCGTTGGCTCACGATTGATGATGATCAGCTTTGCGCCATTGCGTTTGGCAATTTGTGGCAAGGCGGCAGCGGGATAAACTTGCAGCGAAGAGCCCAGAACCAGACACAGATCGCAAGCCTTTACATCTTCTTCGGCCTGCATCATCGCTTCCAACGGCATAGCCTGCCCAAAATTGATGACCGCAGCCTTGAGCAAACCTTCACAATGATCACAAACCGGACTTTGATCGGTGCTGGCAATCTTCTGCTGGCAGGTTGCCAGACTATACTCTTTGGCGCAGTTCAAACATGTCGCATAGGTGCAATTGCCATGCAGCTCTATAATCCTGTTCTCTTCAACACCTGAGCGTTGATGCAATCCATCCACATTCTGGGTAATCAGCCGCAACAGCTTCCCCTGCTCTTGCAATTTGACAATGGCAAGATGGCCCTGATTAGGCTCTGCTTTGGAAAATTCCTCATTCAGAATGAAACGTCGACGCCAATCTTCCCGGCGAACCTGTTCATCACACAGAAAATCCTCATAAAGAATTGGCTCAAATGTCTGCCATAAGCCACCGGGCGAGCGATAGTCCGGCACGCCGCTTTCTGTGCTGATGCCAGCGCCGGTAAAAACGATGATACGCGACGCATCCTCAAGAGCCTGCAATAAAATCTGCTGACCGGAATTGAAATCCATGCTCGATACCTTATACTTTCGTTGACATTTCAACAGGAGTTCCCCAGTCAATGAAATATCTTCACACCATGGTGCGTGTCTCTGATCTGCCCGCCTCTCTGGACTTTTATTGTAACAAATTGGGGCTGACAGAAGTCAAGCGTCACGATTATCCGCAAGGGCGCTTCACGTTGATTTTTCTCTCTGCCGATGGAAGCGATGAAAATTGTGTGGAATTGACACATAACTGGGATGAGAAAGGCTATGGCGAGGGGCGCAATTTCGGTCATCTTGCCTATGAGGTTGAGAATATTTATGAACTTTGTCAAAGCCTTTCAGATCAAGGCGTTACGATCAATCGCCCCCCCCGTGACGGACGCATGGCCTTCATTCGCTCTCCTGATGGCATTTCTATTGAATTGCTGCAAAAAGGCGAAGCTCTGCCACCAAGCGAGCCTTGGCTTTCCATGGAAAATACTGGCCACTGGTAGGCAAAACCGCCCGATCCTGACAGAATAAAAGCATTCATCATTCTGATTGAAATGCGCCATTGAAACATTTTGCGAGCCGCCTGCCAGTCTCTAAACTCATGCAAGAATTCGGGCACGATTTCGGGGGCTGTTTGGCGGCTCTATTTGGTTTGCCTTGCTCTTCATTTACCATTCTACGTACTTGTCTTTATTATTTTCTTGCGCTTGTCATTCAAGTGTCATAAAAACGCCCAAATTTTCCTTAGGTTGCACTCCTGACGCGACATAGACCGCATGAGATAAGCCATGAGGATTAAACGGATTAACCTGTTGGACCATATCACAAGAACATGATTTCATCTGATATGATCCAATTTTTAGCAAAGTCATATCATGTCGTTTGATATTTTTTCGAGCGAGCGGATATGATTTGCGACGGACCGAATGATGTGAAATCGACAAGAGGGCCAGCAAACAAACGCGCATGACGCGAAACAGAATTTGCACCCCCGCACCTTCCAAACAGAACAGCCTTATTGCCAACGGCCCACACAAGAATGGGACAGGCTTGCAAAGCCTGTATGGTAAGTATGAAACGAGTAATTCGCATTTGCGCCATCATTGGCGCTATGGGGCTTCTTGCGGCCTGTAAAACGACAGGCGGACAATCCGAACTGGGTGTAACCAGCTCGGTCAGCACCCATATTGATATGTCAAATCGCAGCATGACGGCCTATGCACAGGGCCGCACCAGCAAACGTGCGCGATTGATCACTGGCAAACACGGCTTCAAACGCGCCCATGCGCGCGTTCAGCTTGGCTGCCTTAAACCCGGCATTGTCCGCATCCTTAAAAAAGTGGAGCGGCACTATGGCAAAAAGGTGATTATCACCTCTGGCTATCGCTCCAAATCCTATAATCGCCGGGTGCGTGGCGCCCGCAATTCCCAACATATGTATTGCAAGGCCGCCGATATTCGGGTGCCGGGCGTCTCCAAACATGCCCTTGCCCGCTATGCCCGCACAATCAAGGGCATTGGCGGCGTTGGCACCTATTGCCGGTCAGGCTTTGTCCATCTGGACAGCGGCAAACGCCGTGACTGGCATTGGGGATGCGGCAAAAAGAAAAAGCGCAGACGCTCTGCAAGACGTCGCTAACAGCTTACTTAACGCTTTAGACGTTTGAAAAGAGATAACAAATATAACAAAAAAGCGCCGGATATTTTCGGCGCTTTTTTTGCAATACTGCTCGTTTTTGTGTTTGTGACAGATGGCGCAGCACGATCATATCCTTCATTGATCATCATCCGATGATATCATTCTGACATAGGGCCTGTATAATGTCTTTTAGAATCGACCTCTTATCAAAGGCCCTATATCTACATGGCAGCAGCTACCTCCCCGCCATTTTTCTATGAAGCCATTGTCTATCTCTCTGCCGCTGTTGTGGCCGTTCCCATTGCCAAACGATTGGGCCTTGGGTCTATTATTGGCTATTTGGGCGCAGGAATTTTAATTGGCCCCTTTGGATTGGAAGTCGTCAAATCCGCCGAAGCCATATTACCGGTGGCGGAATTGGGCGTTGTGCTTTTGCTGTTTGTATTAGGGCTGGAATTAAAGCCCAATCGGCTCTGGCGCATGAAAGCCGATATTTTTGGCCTTGGCAGCAGTCAGATTCTCCTGACCGGTCTGGCGCTGGCCAGCTTGATGTATCTTTTGAATTTTTCGCTGGAATTATCCCTGATTGGCGGATTTGGCATGGCTTTGTCATCCACCGCCTTTGCCGTACAAATTCTCAAAGACCGGGGACATTTTTCCGCCCAATATGGCCAAAGATCCTTTGGCATCCTGTTGATGCAGGATATCGCAATTGTCCCATTGCTTGCCATGGTGACGCTGCTGTCCCCCCGCACCAGCTCTGCCGGACTTGATGACATTCTGATGCAAATCGGCATCACCATTGTGGCCGTTGCGGCTGTGATTGGCACCGGACGCTATTTGCTCTCGCCGCTTTTTGTCTTTTTGGCAGGCACCCGCGCCCGCGAGATTATGCTAGCCGCCGCCCTTCTTGTTGCCCTTGGCAGCGCAGCTATTATGCATGGCGCGGGCCTCTCCATGGCTCTGGGGGCCTTTCTTGCCGGGATCATGCTGGCAGAATCCAGTTTCCGCCACACTTTGGAAGCCGATATCTATCCATTCCGCTCCTTGTTGATGGGTCTATTTTTCATGACGGTGGGCATGACGCTGGATTTGCCCATCACGCTGGAATATCTCTGGACGATCATGGCTGGCGTCGCAATTGTTATGGGCATCAAGGGATTTGTTCTCTTCTCCCTCTCACGCTTAACCGGATCTTCCAATCCAGACGCCATCCGCATCGCCGTTTCCTTGCCACAAGCAGGGGAATTTGCCTTTGTCCTCTTTGCCTCCGCTGCCAGTGCTGGCATTGCCAGCGCACAAACCAACACCATTTTGTCTGCCATCGTGATTTTGACGATGGTGCTGACGCCAATCATCGGAAAAGTGCATGATTTCATTGCCGAGCGCGTCAACCGCAATGAGACGGAAAACGGCGAACATGTCATTGAGCCCTTTGACGAAAGCACCCCCCATGTGCTTGTGGTTGGCTTTGGACGTTTTGGCATGATTGTATCGCAAATGCTGATGTCAGAGGGCCTCAATATTGTCGCGATTGACAATAATGCAAACCGCATTGCAACCGCTCGCAAATATGGCCTGCCCGTCTATTATGGCGATGCAACCCGCGAAGATGTGCTGCATGCAGCAGGGGCAGATCAGTCCATTCTGATCGCCCTTTGCATTGAAAATGAACAAGTCATGGCCCGTGCCATTGATTTGATCAAAGAGGCCTTTCCAAAGACGGCTATCTTTTGCCGGGCAACAGACCGGGCCCATGCCATGGAACTGACCTTGCGCGAGGTGGACTTTCATATCCGCGAAACATTTGAAAGCGGCATCACCTTTGGCCGCGAGGCCCTTGACCATATGGGCATTCCAACCGACCGCATCAATCTAATCGAAGCAGATGTCCGCCAACGCGATCAGGAGCGATTAAAGCTCCAGATGCAAATGGGAGAATTTGCAGGAGCAGAAACCCTGCATCGCGTAACGCCCAGACGCCGCCATGATGATATCAGGCCAGAACTTGAGCCTGTGCCTGATCATTCAGAGCCAAGATAAAAGGTCCAGAGAAAAGCAGCGCACTATGGCGGATCACTATGTCAGGGCCAGCAACAGCAAAATGATGAGAGCAAGCGCAAACCAGCCCCACATTTGAGCACCTCCTAAAACGCCCTTGCCTGCTGCTATCTCAGCTTCCTCTTCAAGCTCAATCGCGGCCTCTTCCAGATGAGTGAGCGCATGATCAAAGTCCTTTTTGCGCTGCCCACTCTGCATGGCTTCGCCGGTCTGCTCGCGCAGCATATCGGCAAATCTGTCCATCAGAGCAGAAACAAAAGCAATGCCTTGCCCCTTTGCCCCTTGCTCATCCCCTGCATTGGCATTCACCGTCATTTGAACCTGATGAGAGATACGCGTATGACCCTTTTGGGCTGTCAGCGTCAGCAAAGCACAGCCAGCAGGCAACAAAGCAAGCGGCTCCTTTGTCGACCAGCTCAACTCAATTGCCTTGTCTTTTTCAAGCTCTTGAACCTGAAACTGATAAATCAGAAGCTCTGATTGCTGATCAATAGCAGGCGCTATCTCGGCCTCAAACAGTCCAATGCCGATTTGCCGCATTCTTTGGCAATTGGGAACAACCTTGCAAAACAATTCGGGATCATGAAAGATCTGACGAACAGCTGCGGGGCTAGCGGCGATTTTAAACTCCCCTGATGCATCCATAAAATGGTCCTTGTTGTTTCATTTTGAATGCCCGCCCGTTATCTCCACTCTAATGGCTCATATTGTAATCCGTCAAATCATAAGCAAACCATATTTTAGATCAAATCCAATGCGGATTTCTCTGTATTATTTGAAAATCCGCCACAGCTCTGTTACCTGTGCATCGCTGACGGCCAAATCTGCAAGCCAAGAGTGGCTCTCTCTTGCAGCTTTGCGTATTTTTTCGTATTGATCAGCCATTATCCATTTCCATGCCTGTAGGACATCTGGACCCATGACCAAGCCTCTTCACCATTCTGGCCGCCCGGCCCGTTCCGAGCTTTTGATGCCTGCTGGCAATCTGGAAAAGCTGAAAATGGCCGTGCTCTATGGGGCAGACGCAATTTATATGGGCACGCCTGATATGTCTTTGCGGACAAAATCGCAAATGACACTGGAAGATGTGGTCGAAGGCATTGAATTTGCCCATGACCATGGCAAGCGGGTTTATCTGACGCTCAATCTGTTTTCCCATAACAAGGATATCGACAAACTGCCGCAATATGTCGAGACCGTGCGCAAGGTCAAGCCGGACGGTTTGATTGTCGCCGATCCCGGCGTTTTCATGTTCGTCAAACAGCAGGCCCCGGAACTGGAATTGCATGTTTCGACCCAAGCCAATGTCTGCTCCTGGCAATCTGTAAAATTTTGGGAGCAACAAGGAGCCGGCCTTTGCGTGTTGGGCCGCGAGGTCTCTTACGCCGAATTGGCAGAAATCAGAGAAAAATGCCAAGATATCAAGCTCGAAGCCTTCGTGCATGGCTCCATGTGCATGACCTATTCCGGTCGTTGTCTCTTGTCCAATTTCATGGCAGAGCGCGGCGCCAATCAAGGCTCATGCGCCAATAGTTGCCGCTGGAAATATAAAGTCCATATGAAATTGCGCGATGGCACCGTGCGCGAGCTGAAATTAAGCGAAGAAAATATGGAATTGTTCGACTTCTTTTTGGAAGAAGAGCAGCGTCCGGGCGAATTGATGCAAATCACCGAAGACGAGCGCGGTTCCTATATTTTGAACAGCCGCGATTTGTGCATCATGCCAAAGCTGGAAGATTATCTGAAAATCGGCGTGGATAGCCTGAAAGTAGAGGGCCGCGGCAAAAGCCCCTATTATGTGGCATTGGTCGCGCGGGCTTACCGTCGGGCAATTGATGACTGGTATAAAGATCCAGACAATTGGGACCCGGAAGCCTATATGGAAGAGCTGGCAACCGTGCCCAATCGTGGCTATACCCTTGCCTTTCATGAAGGCCGCCTGACCAATTATGCCCATGGCTATGAAGAAACCGGCACCTATGCCGAATGGGAATATGCTGGTCAGGTCAGCGCCGTTGAAGAGGACGCTTTCATTGTCGATATCAAAAACAGACTGGAAGCAGGCGATGTGATTGAGCTGGTCTCTCCTCACCTGCGCGAAGCCATTCCAATCCGTCTTTATGACTTTGAAGATGCCAAAAATGGCAAAATATTGGACGTGGTCAATCCCGGCACAAAGCCGCAAATTCGTTTGCCCTTTTCCCTGTTTGACCATGAAGACCCGGACTTGCTGCGTAAGCATGTGCCAGTCATGACCGTTTTGCGCAAAGAGCGCGCCCTGACCCCCGCCCAGTGGGAGCGCCTCAAACATGATGACGAAGCCCACAAGATGGAGCTTGGCTCTGGCAGTGAGCGGCTTTATGAGCGCAAAAAAGACAAATTGCAGGCCGCGATTGATGGCTCCAGCACCAAACGCTCGGTTAAAAGCCCCCGCCTTGGTGTCGATGGATGTTGCGGACGCGGCTGCAATGGCTGCACCATTTTCTGGTATGATGACAAATATGCCAAAGCGCGGGATTTGCTGGCCAAAAACAAGCAAGGCAAATTGCTGACCAAACAGCAAGCCCGTCAGGAAGTGATCCAGGCGGCAGAATAATAGCCGCCTTCAGACATATAAAAAACAGCGTCCTATAATAGGGCGCTGTTTTTTCTTGTTCAATTTTTAGGATAAGTTTTTCTTACTCAGCGGCCAAATGATTGGCCAGATTGAGATGGTCAATATGCTGGGTATGATCATGATGGCGTGCCAGCTCTTCCAGCCAAGGCAGAATAAGGGCGCGCTTGCTTGGCGCAGGTTGAACACCTGCTTCCAAATGACCGGCCAAGACAGCCTCTGTCGCCAAACTGACCGGGATGGACACCAAACGCCCCATGGCACTATCTTGCTCATTGCCAAAGCTGTCTAACAATTTAGACTGATGCCAGAGGGTCTTGCCATCCTTTTTAACTTTCAATTCAACGGCCAGAACCACACGATCCGCTTCATTTGGTTGATAGGCATGATCTGCCCACAAACGATCACTCAGACTTGTTAGCTCAACCTCGTCTTTTGGATGATTGGCCGCGCTGATGACTTTGAAAATATCCTGCCATGCATGCGCCCAACCATCCAGACGCAAGGTTCCACGGACAAAATGGCTCACGATCCAATCATCCTCAAAGCCATAATCCTGCATGAAAGGCAAAGAATCGCGATTGGGATAAGACTGAAACTTTTCCGCTCCTGCCATGGACTGCACCCAATAATCCTCAACGGCTTCCCATGGCTTTTCAATTTGGGTGATTTTGCCCTTCAAAAGCACTTTAGCCGGGGACGCCAATGCCTTTAAAACGCCCAAGGGAGACCAGCTGAATTTATATTTAAAGTCATTGGCAACGGCAGGAAAGCCGCCACAATAGGAGCGAAATTCGTGATCATTCTTTTTATCAAAAAGACCGCTGGCTTTGTAATCCTGCATCAAAAGATGCGCATATAAGTGGTCAATACCGGGATCAAGGCCCATTTCATTGACAAAAGACAGGCCTTTTCGCTTGGCCTCTTCATGCAAGGCTTGCATATCCGGGCCGATATAGCTGGAAGAGACAAAATGGGCGCTTTTTTGAAGGCATAATGTCGCAATCACCGGATGCAAAGGCGCAGGCAGCATGGAAACAACGACATCACCGGCGGCAATTGCCCCTTCAAGCGCGCCATCCAAAGCTTCCCTGATCTGGTAAGTCTGATAAATGCCTTGCAAATCACCAACAGCCTCTTGCGCCTTCTCCAGATCCCGCTCCCACAAGGTCAGCGCATGGCCATTTTTAATCAGACGCCGAATACCGGGTTTTGATGCCAATCCAGCACCAAGCCAATGGATATGAGCCATTTTTCCCTCCCTCTCAAGCAAGCCAAACGCTCACCAGGAAATCATATATGTCCTCAAGGATTATGGAAAATTGCCAGATTGGCAATGCATCTTGCCAAGATATCCGGCAAAATGCCAACCTTGGATCAGCAATGTGTAGGCCCCCATCGTCCAGTGCAGACATTTCGTCATTTTGTCAATGTGGGAAACTGACGGCATTTGCCAGATTGGCTGATGATCTTTTCAAATATCTCTCAAAGCCTTGACTTTTAAAAATAAAAGCGCAGCAAACCTGCTGCGCTTTCATACTATTCATACACAATATGAGCTGATCGCCTATCAGCAAATCAGGCGAGATGATCGATAAGATGGAACTCATCGCCATATTTGGACAAATCCGCAAACCAGTCCTTGATCAAATCCACGCTTTTAGGCGCAGCTTGCACGCCTGTTGCCAATTTGCCATCCAGCACGGCCTCAATCGCCAGACTGACCGGGACTGAAACAAGACGCGCCATAGCTGAGGCATCCTGATTGCCACGAGCATCCAGCGCATAGGATTTGTGCCAAACGGCCTGACCATTTTTAGAGGCTTTGAGATCCACAACCAGAACCACGCGATCTGGCTCCCCTTCATCATAGGAATGGTTGGCCCACAGTTCTTGCGACAATTTTGTCAGCTTTTCCTCGCCATCCGGGCCTGCCACATCATGTTCAACAAAGTTGAAAATATCGGCCCATGCATCAGACCAGCCATTGAGACGCAAGGTTCCGCGCACAAAGGTGTCTATATTCCAGTCTTTGCCAAACCCATAATCTTCCATAAAGGGAAGAGAATCCCGGTTGGGATAAGATTGGAATGTTTCACTGCCAACAGGAAATTTCACGTCAAAATCGGAAATAGCATCCCATGGCTTTTGGGTTTGCACCACTTTGCCGCCAAGGATGGATTGGGCCGGGCTTTTCAACGCTTTCAGGACACCAAGCGGAGACCAACTGAATTTATAGCGAAATTCATTGGCAACGGCAGGAAAGCCACCACAATAGGAGCGAAATTCATGGCGGCTTTGCGTATCAAACGCACTGGATGCTTTATAATCGGCCATCAAAAGATGCGCCAACAAATGGTCAAGCCCCGGATCCAGCCCCACTTCATTGACAAAGCAGAGATTGGCGTCTTTGGCCTTCGCACCCAATGCACTCATTTCCGGGCTGATATAGCTGGATGAAACAAAATGCGCGCTCTTTTCAAGGCACACTTGCGCAACCATCAAATGCATGGTGGCAGGCAACATGGACACAACAACATCTCCCGCCGTCACATCTTGCGCCAAAGCCTCCTCAGAAAAAGCCTTCACATCGAAATCACCACTAAGACCTGCAACAGCCTCTTGGGCTTTGGCAAGTGTGCGATTCCATAATGTGATGGTCCGACCTTGCAGAATCAGACGGCGAATCCCGGGAACAGATGACAGTCCGGCTCCAAGCCAATGAATGCGTGCCATAAATCTCGTCCTTCTGGAAATATTGGCTCACACAGAGCCAAAATGAGGAAATGCTCTCGAAGACTCTCAGGAAATTTACGGATTTTCCCGTATTAAACCTCTTCGAAAAGTGATGATTTATCCGTCATATATCAGCAAATCACCGGCTTGCAAGCAAATTGGATACAAAATACCTGAAATGCATGACAGCTTGAGACTTTGGTACGCAATTCTGGAAAAGGATGTCGTTTTTGAGGTGGGATGTCGCTCTGGATGTTTTAAATGACGCAAAAGGGGGGCCTTGAAATTTCTGAGGCAGGCATACTCTGCCAAGAAGTGCAAATGCACCTGCTTTTCATCCAACATAGCCTGTAGGATTTTTCTATTAATCCTAGCGGTCAAAAACAAACAGCAAGACCCAAATATCAGGAGGACAATGTGGCCAGCGATATCGAAATTGCACGCGCAGCGAAACTGAAGCCAATTCAGGAAATTGGGGAGCGTTTGGCTATCCCTTCCGAGCATCTTTTGCCTTTTGGCCATGACAAAGCCAAAATCTCCGAAGACTTCATCAAGTCTCTTTCCGACAAGAAAGACGGCAAACTGGTTCTCGTGACCGCCATCAGCCCAACACCGGCTGGTGAAGGCAAAACCACAACAACTGTTGGCCTTGGCGATGCCTTGAATGCAATCGGCAAAAATGCAGCTGTTTGTCTTCGTGAAGCCTCTCTTGGTCCTTGCTTTGGCATGAAGGGCGGCGCAGCTGGCGGCGGCAAGGCACAGGTTGTGCCAATGGAAAGCATGAACCTGCATTTCACAGGTGACTTCCACGCCATCACCTCTGCCCATAACCTGTTGTCTGCCATGATCGACAACCATATCTATTGGGACAATGCGCAGGAAATCGACAGCCGTCGTGTGACTTGGCGTCGCGTTCTGGATATGAATGATCGCTCCTTGCGTTCCATCACCAGCAGCTTGGGCGGTGTGGCCAACGGCTTCCCACGCGAAGCAGGCTTCGACATCACCGTTGCCTCCGAAGTCATGGCTATTCTGTGCCTGTCTAACGATCTTGACGATCTGCAAAAGCGCCTTGGTGACATCATCATCGGCTACCGTCGTGACAGAAGCCCTGTTTACTGCCGTGACATTGGCGCTGATGGTGCAATGACGGTTCTGTTGCAGCAGGCCATGCAGCCAAACCTGGTTCAGACACTAGAAAACAACCCTGCTTTTGTTCATGGCGGTCCATTCGCCAACATTGCGCATGGCTGTAACTCTGTTGTTGCCACCAAAACCGCTTTGAAACTGGCTGACTATGTTGTCACCGAAGCTGGCTTTGGTGCGGATCTGGGCGCTGAGAAATTCTTCGACATCAAATGCCGCAAAGCTGGCCTGAAGCCAGACGCAGCTGTGATTGTTGCAACCATCCGCGCTCTGAAAATGAATGGCGGCGTTGCAAAAGCTGATCTGGGCACAGAGAATGTGGAAGCCGTTGCACAAGGTTGCAGCAACCTTGGCCGCCACATTGAGAATGTGCGCCAGTTTGGTGTGCCAGCTGTTGTTGCCATCAACCACATTGTTGGCGATACCGATGCTGAAATTCAGGCGGTTAAAGATTTCGTTGAAGAAAAAGGCGCTCAGGCCATCATCTCCAAACATTGGGCACATGGATCTGCCGGTGCAACTGAATTGGCTGAAAAAGTCGTTGAGTTGGCTGAAAGCGGCACCTCCCAGTTTGCTCCTCTTTACGAAGAAGAGCTGCCTCTGATGGAGAAAATCGAAACCATCGCCAAGCGTATCTATCGTGCAGAAGAAGTTCTGGCCGATAAAAAAGTACGCAACCAGCTGAAACAGTGGGAAGATCAAGGCTTTGGCAATCTGCCTGTTTGTATGGCCAAAACCCAGTATAGCTTCTCAACCGATCCTGAATTGCGCGGTGCGCCAATTGGTCACTCTGTGCCGGTTCGTGAGGTTCGCCTGTCTGCTGGTGCTGGCTTTATCGTGGTTATCTGCGGTGAAATCATGACCATGCCTGGCCTGCCACGCAAGCCTGCGGCAGAATCCATCTGTCTCAACGACAATGGTGAGATTGAAGGATTGTTCTAATCAGGCTATGAGGGGGCGATTTGTAAATTTGCCTCTCTAAGTCTGGCTCTGGATTGACGGGATCCGGCCTTGAAAAGCTGAGAAAAATGACCTTTTTCTCTCTTTTCAGGTCGGATCTTGACCATCTGAGCCTCAGACCCTGAGCTAGACCAGACTTATTGTGGATTTACGAGCCCGTTTGTTTTGGCTTTCTCTGTTGTTTTGCAACAGAGCTGCCCTTCCCTCCAGCCCCAGAAAGGGTTTTTCGCATGACCGGCGAACGTATTGATGGCAAGGCCATCGCTGCTGATCTTCGTGCCAAAATTGCTATTGAAGCAAAAACGCTGATTGAAGAGCATTCTCTTATCCCCGGCATCGCAGTGGTAATTGTTGGCGAAGATCCAGCCAGCAAGGTCTATGTCGCATCAAAAGGCAAATCTGCCAAGGAATGCAACTTCCATTCTATTGAGCACAGCCTTCCAGAAGAAACGTCCGAAGCGGATGTTCTGGCTTTGATCGAAAGCCTGAACAATGATGACAGCATTCATGGCATTCTTGTTCAGCTGCCATTGCCACGCCATATCGACGAATCCAAGGTTCTGAACCTGATCCGTCCAGAAAAGGATGTCGACGGTTTCCATCCGATCAATGTTGGCCTGTTGGCTGCTGGCGAACGGGATAAGGCCTTGGTGCCTTGTACGCCCGCTGGCTGTCTCATTCTGGCCCAGCGTGTTCTGGGTGACTTGCGCGGCAAACGTGCATTGGTGATTGGCCGCTCCAACATTGTTGGCAAGCCAATGGCGGCTCTGCTTTTGTCTGCCCATTGCACCGTGACCATTGCCCATCGTCACACACAAGACCTGCCAAGCCTCGTCAAAGATGCTGATATCGTTGTGGCTGCCGTTGGCATCCCACAAATGGTTCAAGGTGACTGGATCAAAGAAGGCGCTTGTGTGATTGATGTGGGCATCAACCGCATTGACGCACCAGAGCGCGGCGAAGGCAAAACCCGCCTCGTTGGCGATGTCGATTATGACGCCGCAGCCGAGCGCGCAGCTTATATCACCCCGGTTCCCGGTGGTGTTGGTCCTATGACCATTGCGCTGTTGATGGCCAATACGCTGACAGCCGCCCGCCGCTCTGCCGGTCTGGACGATCTGGACTTCGCAGCCCTTCTGGCTGACGTCTAAAAGCGGATTGACATTATAGCTGATCCCCAAAAGGCCTGATGCAAATGCATCAGGCCTTTTTCTTTAGCTGCAACTCACCTGGATTTGCCATAAAATCAAGATGTTCGCGTCTGATTTTATGTGGCTCACTGGTCGCAGTTTTGCTGAAAACCGTCGCAAGGGAAAGATTGACAAAGTCTTGGGAATAGCGGACATAGAAAGACCGCTTTGGTTTTTGGTTACAGACGTGGCCAAAATGAAAAGGGAACATGGTATGGGCGACCCAAGTCGGGGCCGAAGCCATGGCTGCCCCCGCAACTGTATGCGGCTGTGTCTTTTTATCACCACTGGCCTTGCTGCCGGGAAGGAAAAAGCCACCAGCGCCGCAAGCCAGGAGACCTGCCAAAGGGATTTTGTTTTCAACCGGTCGGGGTGTACTGGGAAAAGCAGGCAAAAACCGCATTCATGCAGCTTTTCGCTCATTTGCTTTTCTCCGTCTTGATCATGGCATTCTTCGGCAAGCCTTGTCGCTTGCCCGGACCAAGGGGATGAACATGGACGATAGCATGATGGAACAGCCAAGCATTATACAGGTTTGC
>JAOXSG010000226.1 GCA_025800105.1 Cohaesibacter sp.
CTTGCAGAACAGGATGAGCTAGAGGAACAAATTAAGGATCTCCTGGCTCAGGGTTTCATCCGCCCATCTTGCAATCCATACGGGGCACCTGTGCTATTTGTGCCCAAGAAAGACGGCAGATGGCGGATGTGCATTGACTATAGGGCTCTAAACAAACAAACTGTCAAGGACCGCTATCTGCTTCCGCGGATAGATCTGCTCCTTGACAGGTTGGGTCAGGCCAGAGTCTTTTCAAAGCTAGACCTGGCACAAGGCTATCATCAGATAGCCACGGCGGAGGATTCAGTCCAGAAGACGGCTTTCTGCACAAATATTGGCCAATGGGAGTATCTGGTTATGCCCTTTGGGCTGTGCAATGCACCCAGTACTTTCCAGCGGCTAATGAACACAGTTTTTGAGAAGGAATTGAATTCTTTTATTTTAGTCTATTTGGACGACATTTTGTTTTATAGTCGTTCTGTTGGGGAGCATTGGGCACACCTACGCCATGCATTCGATAGACTGCGTCGGGCCAAGCTTTATGCACGTTTGCATAAGTGCGAATTCCTGAAGGATAAAGTGGATTACCTCGGGTTTGAGTTAGGTCAGGATGGAATTCGCACCTCACCTGAAAAGGTGAGAGCGATTTTGGATTGGCCCCGGCCGCTATCAGTGCATGACGTTAGGTCATTTTGGGGATTGGCTTCATAT
>JAOXSG010000230.1 GCA_025800105.1 Cohaesibacter sp.
GCTTTAACGTCCAGTGAAAAGCCCATATGGTCGCCCTGAAAGTTTCTGATAGGAAATGTTCGTAAAATGTCTTTGCAAGTGGGAAGTGTGCTTCGCTCCGGGACCCAACACCGAGGATTAAGTCCACATACTGTATTGTCCAAAACTAATCGTGGAGCACGACCATCAGAGTGTGCAATGCCCAACTTGCCCAATGATACACCCGCTGGCCATCGTGCTTGCGCTTCTTCTAAGGTACCTTGAAATTCGAATACCCAGCCCTTGTCAATCTCTTCTTGCGCCAAAGATTTAGTAAGGACCAAGTCAGAATCTGCCGAATTCCAATTTGAGTAGTGCGCCGAAAGTGGCACATCCATGTCAACGTCACGGTCATTCCGTGGCATGCAAGTTGATGGAGGTATATTATGGCTGAAACCTGTGACGACCCCATCAATCAGAGATGGGAATAAGGACTTGTCTGCGTCATCCATAATCTGACTGACGGATTGCAAAACGTTTAAGTGCATGGGCTGATGTTCTCGAATTGACCAATCCAAGGGATAACCTGCCTGCTCACAAAAAGTAATCATATCGTGTCTAAAATCTTGTATGACTTCCTCAGGAAATGGTGGCTGAGGATGTTCACTCTGTGAAAAATAGGCAATCATCTGTTTGTCCAGTTTCAAACGAATGATTTTTTCCACCCAGCCTTGGCGCAGACGTTTCAATACATCTGCAACATCACGTTCTGAAAGGCTCCAATCCGGAGCAGAAAACAGGCCTGCACCATCTTCTTGACTGAATGGTGGATCTTGTACACCTTTCACCGGGAGAAGACTATGACGATCCTTCCACGTCCAATCATGTTTGGTTTGTGACAGCAATGGAATGATAATGGCTGCAAAGTTGGAAGCCAGTGCCTCTGGGTAACAGGCCGTCTGACGGCTCACAAATTCACCTGTATCTGCCCGAACTCCCCGTATTGAAAGATGAGAGTTAGGGGGATGATTGCACGTTGCCCCCATCACCGCAAGATCCTGAAAGCTGGTTGCAAACATCCATGACTTGTACCAGTCTGCACCATATGCACAAGCTGGCAAAATCACACACCATGCAGAAATAAGTTTCAAAAACTGCTTGACGACCTCCTCAAGCCAACTCATTGCCGACGGTGGCTGCTCCAAATGAACGTGTCCTCCTGCCTGAAAAATCAGTGTCAAACATGTGATGCATCGACAAAGCATGAGATATGATTCTTGTACTTGAAGCAATTCATAGCTGCTGAGTCCAGGAACCCCCTGCAAAGCTTCTGGGGTGCGTAGAGCTCTGGGGCCCGGCCCCGGAAGTAATTTCAATCTGGAATAGTGAGAACATGCTGGAGCGGCTGAACCATACCTGACTTGCCCTGATGAGCAAATCCGAAGGAGCTGTTCGTAGCTTTCATCCTGAAGCAGATCCATTGACGAGTCAAGCAAAACATCGAAAGAAAGTGTATCGCCCCCCAACGCCAAGACTGCCTGAGAAAGTGGTCGAGTTGACCCAGCACAAATGTCCAGAAAAATCTGATTGCCAGAAATCGCAAAATGCGAAGTAGTGAATTTATCTTGCATCGGTGAAATCATTGGCATCTCGACTACATCGGGAAGCTCTGTTGCATCCAAAATCAAATTCGCACCTTCGGCCTCCGAGACAGAAGGCAATGGGGTCATGGTTGA
>JAOXSG010000257.1 GCA_025800105.1 Cohaesibacter sp.
GAGAACAAAATCAATGAGGGCCAGGAACAAGTGGATGATAGAAACAACTACCAACCATTAGATGAACCAATGGTCAGAGACCAAGAGACACATCCATGAGAGTTAAACACCTAATTACAGCTCTGCAAAAAGCAGGATGCAAGTTTAATGCTGGAGTGTTGCAAATAGAAACTACATTCTTAGACACGACAGTCTATAAGGGACAGCGATTGGAGAAAGAAAGAATTCTCGATGTGCGTGAGCACTTTAAGCCTACTGAAACATTTCAGTACACACTTCAACAGCTGTCGCCCAGCAGGCGTTAAAAAAGGTTTTGTCAAAGGAGAAGCGCTTAGGCTTCTTAGAACAAACTCTTCAAAATTCACATTTGAAGAGAACATTGAAAATTTTAAAACACGCCTTATCTCGAGAGGCTACCCGGAGCAAATGGTAGAAAAGATTCTCTCAGAAGTTAAATATGAAGAAAGAAAAGAAGCTCTAAAACAAAAAACGGGAACATACAAAAAGCTTCTACCCTTCTTCAAGCAATTTCAACCGTCATTACCAAATTTAAAAAGCA
>JAOXSG010000264.1 GCA_025800105.1 Cohaesibacter sp.
CCAAACCGCCCACGAGGGTACCATGACGGGTGGTTTGGGAGGGGGAGAGGGATGGCTTAGGACTTTTAAATCAGGCTCTAAGACACAAAAAAGGCGATACCGTTTGATCGGTATCGCCTTTTTCTTTTGGTGTGGATGAGATCAAGTCTCAGTGTCTTGTCTCAGTGTCTGGGCTGATTGTCATTGTCGTCAAAGTCTTCGCCAAAATCGACAGACCCGAAATCCTCTTGCGGATCCTTCATGGCGCAGTTGGCCTTGTGCCAGGCTCTGCGCGCAAAGGGAATGGAGGTCAGATAGCCCAGAGTGATCAGGCTTAACGTGACCCAAGGATAGGAAAAGAACAGGGCAACGCAGGCAATGACGCCGACAAAGAGCGGCAACACGCGGTCTCGCGGCACACGAACGCCAATGGTTTTGCCGGAATAAGTTGGCAGGGATGAGACCACCAACATGGCCACAAACAAAGTATAGGCCAAAACCACCGGTGCCATTTCGATATATTTGGGCACACCCACTTGTTCCAAATAGAGCGGCAACAAGACCAGCATGGCCCCGGCGGGGGCTGGCACGCCAACAAAGAAATCTTTTTTCCATGCGGGCTTGTTTTTGTCATCCAATGCCACATTGAAGCGGGCTAGGCGCAACACCATGGACATCGCAAACAAAAGAGAGGCAATCCAGCCAAAGCTGGGAATTTCATGCAAAAGCCAGACATGGAGAATCAAGGCTGGAGCAACGCCGAAATTGACAAAATCTGTCAGCGAATCCAGCTCTGCCCCAAAGCGTGACGAGCCTTTGAGCAAGCGGGCGATGCGACCATCCAAACCATCCAGCAAGGCGGCAGCGAGAATAGCATAAAGCGCCAGCTCAAAGCGCCCTTCAATAGCCATACGCACACCGCTGAGGCCTGCGCACAACGCCATGAGGGTTACCAGATTGGGGGCAATCACCCGCAAGGGCACACCCTTGATGCCGCGCTGTTTGGTTTGCTCGGATTGGTGATGCTCATCCTCGCCTTTTCCTTCCGGGTCGAAAGACTGGAAAGGATTGGAGAGGCTGCTTTCTTCTTTGTCATCCATTGCCATCTGTCCTTGGCTGGGACTGGCACAAAGCCAGCGCCTTTATAGTCCTGATTATCCAGCAGGCAATCAAGAGTTTGTTTTTGAAAATAATGCGCCTATTTGCCAAGGGCAACCGGTTGGATTGCCTGTTGTTGCAACAAGGCATCAAAAAGCTGCTCTTGATGGGTGTCCAAGCGCACCGGACGGGGATAAATCGGGTCATGACGGTCTTGAACAACCGGCACTTGCCAGCCTTGGGTCTCTTGCATGAAGCGCTCCAGCCCTGCTTGGCCAAATTTATCCAAAAAGCCCTGCATCACCGCATCGCTATAGGATTGCAAAATCGGATAGTCCCGATCGGCCCAAAGATCATAGGGCGACTGGCCTATATAGATATAGGCTTTGACCCCTGCCGGGATATCAAAGTCTGTTTCGAAGTCTGACAGGGCCAGCTCTATGCGGGCATAATTGGTTTCGCGCTTATCGACCATCGGCAAATGATCTTTGTGATCAAAGACCAGCAATCCGTCACAAAAGGCGTCTTGATCACGCATCACAGACAAAGCTGTGACGCCAGACTGGCCGGGATAGCTTTTGTTACGGAAATGGCCGCGCATCCGCCATTGTCGGCGAAAGCCTTTCAAACGCCCTGCCAATCCAAAGCTTTCCAGATTGCGCGTTCTGTCATTGACCAGCGATCCATAGCCAAAATACGCCACCCATTGAGCGGGATTATCGAGAATCTGTTTGATTGGCACTCTGTTGCCCCATGCTAAACCTTTGAAATCCGACAGGTCTTATCAAATATGGTGGATCATTTCCAGTCTGGGCAGAGAGCGTTTTAACACTGGCTCGAAACTCACAAGGCTTTTCGTGCCTTTGAAGCCGTTTTTTTCGTAAAATGCCACGGCTCTTTCGTTGCCCTTGAGCACTTTTAACGACAGGGCTGCTTGTTGATTGTCCCGGCATTTATCCAATGCGTCCTGTATCAGAGGCGTTGCGATGCCTTGCCCATGCCATTGCGGCATCACCCACAAATCGGACAGATAGCCTTCTGCACCCTTGCTCTGAGTGCCAAGGCTGGTTTGCAGCGCATAAAAGCCAAGCAATTGGCCGCCCAGATCTGCGCATATCAGATAGTGAGAACAGGCTTTGGAATTGTCGGCAATCTTCTTGGGAGATGGATCAAAATGCGCTCTGATAAAGTCGCGAAACAGCTTTTCGATTTCAATCAGATCAAAAGGCTGCACGGCATTTGGGGATGCATCATCAAGCAATGGGGCAATGCCTGCTGTCCATGCAGCCAGACCAATTTGCACCAGGGCATCCTGATCTTGTGGCTGTGCGGCTCTTATCAGCAAGGCCATGAGATATGCCTCTCCCCTTCCTGTGTGTTTGCCTCTGATCTGGTGGGCATGAAAAAGGCCCGAACCGATGGCTGGTTCGGGCCTGTTTGTCAGGCTTTGTCTTTGCGAATACGCTTGGATGGCTCTTTCATGGTCACCAACTCCTCTGACGCTGTTGGATGCACCGCCATGGTGGCGTCAAAATCTGCTTTTGTGGCGCCCATTTTCACTGCAATGCCCAATAGCTGGGACATTTCCCCAGAATCTGGTCCCAGAATATGGCATCCCAAAACCTTGTCGCTGTCCGCATCGACAATGATTTTCATCAGCATTTTTTCGTCATTGCCAGCGAGGGTATTTTTCATCGGGCGGAATTTGGCCATATAGATATCGAGATTATCATGGGCCTCTGTTGCCTGTGACTCAGACAGACCGACCGTGCCGATTTCCGGCTGGGTAAAGACAGCTGTTGGAATATCCTTGTAATCAATGGTGGTTGGATTGTTGTTGAACAGGGTTTCAACCAGTGCCGCTCCTTCGCGGATTGCAACCGGCGTCAGATTGACCCGGTTGGTGACATCACCAACGGCATAGATATGGTCAATATTGGTGCGGTTATACTCATCCACTTTGATGGCACCAGCCCTATCCAGCTCCACTCCAACACGATCCAGACCCAAGCCTTCGGTATAGGGCGAGCGGCCAATGGCGGAGAGGATTTGATCTGCGAGCAGTGTCTTGCCTTCAGCCGTTGTGATGGTCAAACCCTCTTCACCCTTGCTGATTTCCTTGATGACATCGCCGCAAATGATTTTGACACCTTGCTTTTCCATTTCCTCATGCAAGGTTTGGCGCACATCATCATCAAATCCGCGCAAGATTTCCTCACCACGGTAAAGGACGGTTGTATCCACGCCCATACCATTGAAAATCCCGGCAAATTCCAGTGCGATATAGCCACCGCCCACAACGACAACGCGCTCTGGCTTGTTCTCCAGATGAAACACCTCATTTGAGGTGATCATATGCTCGGCACCGGGCAAATCACGGGCGAAATTGGGGCGTCCGCCAGTTGCGATCAAGATATGTTTGGCGCTGACATGGCGGTCTTCGCCGATCAGACGCACACGATGGGGGGCTTCGATCTCGGCGCGGGAATGGATGATTTCAACATTATGGCGTTCAAGATTTTGCATATATAGGCCATTGAGGCGGTCAATTTCCTTGTCCTTGCGCTCAATCAGCGTTTTCCAGTCAAAGCTGGTGTCTCCAACCGTCCAGCCAAAGCCTTCTGCATCTTTGAAATCATGAGCAAATTTTGAGGCATAGACCATCAGTTTTTTGGGCACACAACCGCGAATAACGCATGTGCCACCAACGCGATATTCTTCTGCTATTGCCACTTTTGCGCCATAGGTCGCAGCCATTCTTGCTGCACGGACACCACCGGATCCAGCACCGATGACAAATAGATCATAATCAAATTCACTCATTTTCTTGCCTCTTGTTACCCAACCATGGAGCCTTGATCGCTTGTCTTGTTTATATGGTTTGAATCTTAATAGCTGTTGAATTTGTCAGCGATCCCACGCTTTGCGCAGCTCTGACAAGCATCCTGCACCATATTTGCGCTCAAGATAGGCATCTAGCCGGTGATTGAAAGGGGCAAAATGGGATCGGGCAGTCACGAAGTCATCACAAATGCTTGACTCTCTGCTTCAAACAGAAAAGCCGCCCCAATGGGACGGCTTTTGGCTTTTGATATCAGCGTCATGATGGCTGAAATCAGAATTTATGACCCTTCTTGGCCAGATCTTCTTTTGCAGAATTGACCAGACCGGCTGTCAGGCTTTGACTGATTTTTTGGACAGAGCCAATGGATTCGCCAATGATGCGGGCCTGATAAGATCCCATTTTCTGACCGAGATCACTTTTAAAGAATGTTTGTAATTCCTTGAGCTCTTTCTCGTCAAAATAGGATGCCCAGACGCTGGCGACAGATTTCAGCAGCATATCATTCTTGCCATCCAGAATTTTCGCCTGTTCTTCAACGGATGTGCTGATCACTTTCTCAAGGGCCGGATTCTGCCGGATGAGCCAGATTTTGGCATTTTTCTTGATCAGGTCAATCTGCGCCTCATAAGGGGGCAAGGTGTTGGTAACTTGCACCAATTCGATTGCCGCCTGCAAATGCGTGTCTATCTTGCCATCTTTTGCATCCTGTGCGTTGGCTGTGGCTGTCATTGCTCCGATTGCAACAAAACCAGCGATAAGCGTTGCACGCAAAGTCGATTTCATCCGCTTCAATCCTCTAATATTATCGAGCTGTCATCTCGTTCTCGTCTAAAGACAGGCTCGCCCCAGATTTCTTTATCCATAAACGCTTGTGCGCTTATCGGTGCCAAACTTTTGAGGCCATCCTGTCCTGCAATTTCTTTCCCTCGGCCAAGCCCCGTCAAGAGATTTGTCTCGACCTGTGCCCGGAAAGAGACAAGGCCATCATCAAACTCTTTATATCGCAAATGCGGCCAAAAGGAGCATCAGGACTAAAATGTTGTCCGGTGATGACATTTTTTGTGCTGCTCTTTGTTTGTCGATCGTCTTGCATGGCTCTTACCACGCGCAATAGCGCAAGCCAATATTGCAGAGGCATCAATTTGCTCAGGTTGCACCACTTTTGCGAATAAGATATGGCAAAGTGATCACCCTTTCTTCCTTTGCGTCCCATTATGCGAGTGTTTCATGATGTCTTCTTCCCGCACCAGCCTTTTGTTTGATCTGGATGGCACATTGGTTGATACGGCGCCGGATCTGATTGATGCGTTGAATGTTGCCATTTCAGAGCAAGATCTGAAGCCGGTCCCCTCTTCACTTGTGCGGCCCTATGTCGGACTTGGTGGGCTGGCGATGCTGTCTTATGCCTATCGCTATCATGAGAAGGCAATTGAGGAAGACCAGTTGCAGGCAGCGCACCAGCGTTTCAGGCGCTATTATGAAGAGCATATCTGCGTGCATAGCAAGATGTATGATGGCGTTTCGCAGGTGATCCCGGCGCTTTATGATGAGGGCTATCGCCTGTCTGTCTGCACCAACAAGCCGCAATATCTGGCCATTCAATTGCTTGAGCAATTGGATATGGCGCACTATTTCGCCACCATCTGCGGCTCTGACACAGTTCCCAATCGCAAACCCCATCGTGATCATCTGGCAATCACCGCCAAACGGGCGGGAACCAGTTTGCAGAGCAGCATTATGATTGGAGATGCCACACCGGATGTAGAAGCAGCCCGCAATGCAGACATTCCTGTAATCGGCTTTGACTATGGCTATAGCACAATTGCCATGGCGGACTTAGCCCCTGATCTGTTGCTTTCTTGCTTTCGTGATCTGCCGTCCGCGCTCAAACAATTGGCATGATCCAGCTCATCCCTTTTGGGCATGCATTAGACGGATTTGATGTGTTTTAGATTTTGTTAATATTTCAAAATCATATCAAAACGACCCGTTCGAATTACATCATTTCCCTTGAAATGTATTTTTCTTATTTTTTATCAATTATCTAATCTAAAAATCTCTCAAATGATAATTTAATATTTCAGAAAGCATGAATGACGATTTTTGCTTTTCACCTCTCAAAGCCCCTTAGTAACGGAGCGGATATTAACCTTTTTCACGCATAGTGCTGGTCATAGATCGGACGCTAGATCCGACAAGAATGACGAGTTAAGGGATCTTGTCCTTAGATGATGGACAAGAAGGCATATGATGGTAAAACAGATTTCTTTTGCTGCTCTTTTGATGACAATCGTGATGGGCAATTCACTTTCTGGTGCAGCGGCTTTTCCAGCTTTTGTTCCGAGCACCATTTTGACAGCAACGCAAAATGAGGCGCGTCAGGCCATCACCGTCTCCCAAACCGCTCCAACTTCAGAACGTGCGCCGCTTTTGTTGCATCTGGGTGGCCGCTCCCATCTCTTTGATGGATATTTTTATTGCGAACGCCCACAAGGCTCTCTACCGCAGATGTTGGCCACACCCCATCAAGCGATACCAGATCAGACTTTGTTTTTTGTCGAGAAGTGAGTGTATCAACTCGGACATAAGGGCTAGTTTTTAAGACTGGGCTCTAGCTCTCTTTTTCCTTGATCGTGTCAAGCAATTGGTCTTTGACATTCTCAATATGGCTGGTCAGCAGCGTCTTGCCCTGTTGCTTATTGCCTGCTCTTGCGGCATCGACCAATCCTTGATGGTCGGCATGGGCCTGATCTTTGGCATCCTCGGTCAAAGCAATCTGTAATCTGACATAGCGATCAATATTATCATGCACGCGGCGCAGGATTTTGACCGTTGCCGGACGATTGGCCGGACGATAGAGCGTTTCGTGAAATTGCCAATTCAGATTGCCCCAATCCTCGATTTTCGCATCATTGCGCATGGCATCAATGAGGCTTTCTGCGCTTTGAAGATCAGAGGCTGTTATATGATCGATTGCCAGACTGAAGAGCCAATTTTCCAACATGACGCGCACTTCGAACAATTCGGCAATCTCTGTCGGCTCAAGGCGCGTGACTTCTGCCCCTTTATGAGAAACAAGGGTGATGAGGCCCTCTGCCTCCAATTGGCGCAAGGCTTCACGAACGGGAATGCGCGATACGCCCAATTCCGTTGCGATGGCCTCCTGACGGATCTGCTCGCCTTCCCTCAGCTCGCCATTCAGAATACGCTGACGGATTTCGTCTGCAACAATATGTGTCGTTGTTCGACGAACCAGTCTCGCCATTCTTCTCTCCCTTGCCGCTAATCCGGCCTCTTACCCGGCTTTTTGCTTTTGCGGCTTTTTCATAATCTTTTGAGAATATATTATCCAATTTTGCCTGCGGCGCAATTGTATCAAGCATCAATTCCTTGTAGCAGAAGCGACTTTTCTGTTTTCCTTTGAAAAAGGGCCGATCCATATCAGGGAGCGAAACGCCTAATTTCGCCCTTACAGACACAATGATTGATCGCTTTAGACGTCTTCTGGCTGTTGCTCTTTGCTCAGCTCCAGTGCCCATTGTGGCAAATTGTCTTTCAGGAAAATATTGAAATCAAGGATGTGGGAAGAGGTTTGCAGCGCTTCCTCCTCCTGATCATTATTCTTTTCCAGATCCTCGATGAGAATAGATAAGGCAAATTTGGCGACCCGGCTGGCATCCAGATAGAGAATGGCGTCAATATACCCCTGCAAAAGCGCATCAATGATGCGTTTTTCCATATCCATGGTGACTGCGACTATCTTCAAATGCCCATATTTTTGCACATTGCGGGCTATATAGGATGCCAGTTCCCTTGTTTCATATCCAAGACATGCCAAGGCGATGACATCCTGGTTTTGATCCAGATAATCGACCAGAATTCTGGCTTGCTCCTTGCTGTCATATTTGCGTGGCAACTGCACCAGCTCGCACAAAGATTGCTGATCATTGAGATAGGCTGTTTGCCCCTCAAGGCGATCCTGATAGGCCGTCATTTGCTGGAACGTGGAATGGGTGAGGATTTTGCCAACCTTGCCATTGGTCAGAATATTGAGCAAATGCATGGCTGTGCGACCAATTTTATAGTGATCATAGCCTATATAGCGTTTAACGCTGCCGTCCTGAAGGCGAGAAAAGATGCTGTAAACCGGCACCCCTTTCTCGATCACCGCAGACACACTCTGGCGTGTTTCAAGATTATCAGGTGCTGCCAGTAAAATGCCATCAACGTCTTGATAGATCTGGTTCAAATGATCTGATAGGCTTTGCGGACATGTGATGTCATAGATCACCATGCGCAATTGAACGCGTGTATGGTCTGAATTTTTCTGAATTTCGGCCAGACATCGCTCAATGCTCTTGGTCAGACGGCTGCCACCTGAGGGCACAACCAATGCGATGATCTTTTTACCAGATCGTGCGAGACGCACTGCCACCGGGTCTGGCTCATAGCCAAGTTTGGTGACGGCTTCCATCACTTTTTGACGTGTTGCCTCGCGCACACCGCTGCGTTTGTTAATCACGCGGTCTGCCGTTGCAAGGCTGACGCCAGCAAATTTTGCCACATCAGACAATTTGGGTTTCACATGCCTGTCCCCGCACTTTGACATCTGGACAAAGCGCAAAAGCCAGCCTTGAAAACAGCCCTGCTCACGCCCAGAAATCAGCCCACCACCAGCTCTTCCGGTCGAACCCTTGAATGATATCTACTCTATACAGTCATGCTCAAAAGCTAACCTATAGGTAACCTTAATAAAGGCGCTATAGCTGACACCGGGCAAAAAATCGAGTCACAATCAGCACTATTCACCATATGGATGCATTTTTAGCCTTAAAACCAAGCTTTACGTTTTAAATGATAAGTATTTTATCTTATTGATAAGAAACTCAATAATAACAAAGAAAATCTCATCTTCAGATCTTAAAGCTTTTACTCATGCAATAGTCCCTCTTCATTCCTGCCATTGAAGGGCCATTTGCAATCTGTCATCCCCCCAGAATAAGTCTCCATTTTGGGTGAGAAAAGCAGGCGCTCCGAAAATACCCAAACGGTCTGCTTTCTCCGTCTGCTCGCGCAAGGCCTGTTTGATTGTGTCAGACTGGGCTTTGTTCATCAGATGGGGTGCATCAAAGCCATTTTGTGAGAGGATATCAAAGAGCATATCCTCTTGCGAAATATCCTCGCCATATTGAAATTGCGCCCGAAAAACAGCCCGGACAAAAATGGGCAGGCGATCATCGCCTTGCAAAGCCATTGTAAGGCGCGCAGCTTTCAAACCATTTTGAGGAAATTGGGCTGGTTTGACAAAGGCAGGAAGGCCGCGCGACTGGGTCAACCGCACCATATCGCGCCACATATAATTGCGTTTTTTCTCATAATGATTAAACGGGCTATCTGCATAGCCCAGATCTTTTTTGAAGATTGCGCCCAGCAAAAAAGGACGCCAAATCAGCTTGACGCCCTCTTGATCGGCCAAATCCTGTACACGCATAGCGGACAGATAGGAATAGGTTGAAGCAAATTCGAACCAAAATTCAAGCTCACGCATCTTATCTCTCCTTATGGCCCTCAATCTCTATTCCCTTTCAGGATAGAGGGCCAGTATGGCGAGAAGATGGGATGCGAGCAAGTTTATTGCGGCTCGATCATATTTTCCGGCTTGACCAGAGCATCATATTGCTCTGCTGGAACATAGCCCAGTCTGTCGGCTTCTTCTTTCAGGGTTGTGCCATTCTTATGAGCGGTTTTGGCAATTTCAGTTGCCTTGTCATACCCAATATGGGGGGCAAGAGCGGTGACCAGCATCAGCGAGCGGCCCATCAAATCGGCAATTTGGTCTTCATTGGCCTTGATTCCAACCACGCATTTATCGGTGAAGGCATGTGAGGCATCGCTGATCAGGCGAATGGATTGCAACACATTGAAAGCGATGACCGGTTTGAAGACATTGAGCTCAAAATGACCCTGACTTGCCGCAAAGGAGACTGCGGCGCTGTTGCCCATCACTTGCGTGCAGACCATGGTCATGGCTTCGCATTGGGTCGGGTTCACCTTGCCGGGCATGATGGATGAGCCGGGTTCATTTTCGGGCAGTGAAATTTCACCAAGGCCAGAGCGCGGGCCAGACCCCAGCAAGCGGATATCATTGGCAATTTTAAAGAGGCTGGTTGCCACCACACCAAGCATGGCTTGGGCTTCTGCCATCGCATCATGGGTTGCCAAGGCCTCAAATTTATTGGGTGCGGTTACAAAGGGAAGGCCTGTAAAGTCTGCGACTTCTTTCGCAAAAGATTCGGCAAAGCCGATTTTTGCATTGATGCCGGTTCCAACGGCTGTCCCGCCCTGTGCCAGAGCATAAAGGGCTGGCAAGGTGCCCTCAATGCGGCGGATGCCATTTTCAATCATAACAGCATAACCGGAAAATTCCTGCCCTAATGTCAGAGGCGTTGCATCCTGCAAATGGGTTCGGCCAATCTTGATGATATGCTCAAAGGATTTTGCTTTTTCGTCCAGCGCGGCATGAACTTTTTTCAAAGCCGGGATCAGGCTTTTGTTGATCTCTTCAGCTGCGGCAATATGCATGGCCGTGGGAAATGTATCATTGGAAGATTGGGAGCGGTTGCAATGATCATTTGGATGCACAGGATCTTTTGATCCCAAAATGCCACCGAGCAATTCAATGGCGCGATTTGAGATCACTTCATTGCTGTTCATATTGGATTGGGTGCCAGAGCCGGTTTGCCAGACAGAGAGTGGGAAATGCTGATCCAGCTTGCCGTCTGCCACTTCTGTTGCTGCGCTGACGATGGCCTTGCCAATTTCTAGCTCCAGATTATCAAGCGCCATATTGGCCTTGGCCGCAGATTGTTTGACGATGCCAAGAGCACGCACCAATGGCTTGGGCATGGTCTCGTCACCAATGGGGAAATTAATCAGGGAGCGGGCTGTTTGCGCACCATAATATTTGTCTGAGGGCACCTTAAGGGGGCCAAAAGAATCTGTCTCTATCCGCACGTCACTCATTCCACTCTCTCCTTTGGTGGCTCAGTCTTTTCTTTTGCCATCCCTCGCTCACACCTTGAGTGACGGTACAGCATTGCATCCCTTCCCTATACTACAGAGCAAGGCGGACGACTATATTATATGACTTTTATACTCATATAATATAGTCGCACATATCCCCCACCTTGCTTTGACAACGGCCATTCTTGAAAGAAATATTGTCTATTGGCCGCAAGAAGGGCTTGAATTTATGGCCAATGAGTCGCACTGATATTGATGACCATGGCCAAATGGCAAAGGCGCTTTTGACCCAAGCTCCTTTCTTATCTGGCCAGACCACAGCAAGGCTGCAAAGGACCAATTATGAGCTATCAGGCGAACGCGCTCTTCCCTTTGGGGAAGGATGATACCCCTTATCGCAAATTGACTTCTGACTATGTGTCGACCGAGACATTTCGGGGCAAGGATATGCTGGTTGTCGAAGAAGAGGGCTTACGTCTTCTGAGCGAGCAGGCCTTCATGGATATCAATCATTTGCTGCGCCCGGATCATTTGGCTCAATTGCGCAAAATTCTGGATGATGAGGATGCGACCGATAACGATAAATTCGTTGCCTTTGATTTGCTGAAAAATGCCAATATTGCCGCCTCTGGCATTTTGCCCATGTGTCAGGATACCGGCACCGGCATTGTGATGGGCAAAAAAGGCAAGGCTGTGTGGACCGAAGGCGATGATGAAGGCGCCCTCTCCCAAGGTGTCTTTGACGCCTATGCCAAGAAAAATTTGCGTTACAGTCAGGTTGCGCCTCTTTCCATGTTTGAAGAGAAAAACACCGCTTCCAATCTGCCTGCCCAGATTGATATTTTTGAAGAAGGCGAGAGCGAATATAAATTCCTGTTCATGGCCAAAGGGGGCGGGTCTGCCAACAAGACGTTCCTGTTTCAGGGAACACCATCCCTTTTAACACGCGATCGGCTTTTGGCCTTTTTGGAAGAAAAAATCAAAACGCTGGGCACTGCCGCCTGCCCTCCCTATCATTTGGCGGTGACCATTGGCGGCTTGTCTGCGGAATTGAATCTGAAGACAACCAAACTGGCCTCAGCGCGCTATCTGGATGCCTTGCCAACAGAAGGCTCGGAAACGGGTCATGCCTTCCGCGATCTGGAAATGGAAGACGTCATTCACAAAATGACCCAATCCATGGGCATTGGCGCCCAATTTGGCGGAAAATATTTCTGTCATGATGTGCGGGTTATTCGCTTGCCGCGCCATGGCGCGTCCCTGCCCATTTCGATTGGTGTGTCTTGCTCGGCCGATCGTCAGGCCAAAGGCAAAATTACCAAGGATGGTATTTTCCTTGAAGAGCTGGAGGCCAATCCGGCCCAATATCTGCCAGAGGTGGAAGATGAAAGCCTTGGCGGGGAAGTGGTCAAGATTGATCTGAACGCTCCGATGCAAGACATGCTCAAGACCTTGAGCCAATATCCAACCAAAACACGTTTGTCTCTGACCGGCCCCCTGATTGTGGCCCGTGATGCGGCCCATGCCAAGATCCGCGCCCGGCTGGAAGCGGGCGAAGAGATGCCGGATTATTTCAAAAACCATCCCATCTATTATGCAGGCCCTGCCAAAACGCCGCAAGGCTATGCCTCTGGCTCCTTTGGCCCCACCACTGCAGGTCGTATGGACAGCTTTGTTGATCAATTCCAGGCTCATGGCGGCTCTATGATCATGTTGGCCAAAGGCAATCGCTCCAAGGCCGTGACCAATGCCTGCAACCAGCATGGTGGTTTTTATCTCGGCTCCATTGGCGGTCCGGCTGCGCGATTGGCTCAGGATTGTATCAAAAAGGTCGAATGTATCGAATATCCCGAATTGGGCATGGAAGCGATTTGGCGCATTGAAGTGGAAGATTTTCCCGCCTTTATCGTTGTCGATGACAAAGGCAACGATTTCTTTGCTGAATTAAAATTGGGCTAGTCAGGCTCTAAGAGCCTGATTTAAAAGTCCTAAGCCATCCCTCTCCC
>JAOXSG010000265.1 GCA_025800105.1 Cohaesibacter sp.
GAATTTATTACCTGAGACTGTGAGAAAACGACGTATCCTAGCCAAGAGAAGCCTGGGAACTCGCTGTCACTGTGTCTGAAGTAGGCAGGTCTGCCGTTCTCGGTGAGTCCGTCCTCCAGTTCTATTCTATACTGATGCAGAGTTGGGTAGTAATAGTCATCCGATTCAATCCTGCATTCAAGGAAAAATCAAATAACCGATTGCAATTGAATCCCAATACCCGCTGAAGCCCCGAAAAACGCTTTTTCGGGCTACTTCGCATTGCTTAAATTACGATTCAACTGCCATGGTCACATTTCTATTTCATTTGTATTCCCGCAGTTCACTTCATTTCATTCTGCGTTTCACTTCTTTTACGGGTTGATGAACTCAATAAATTGGCCTGCCCTCGATATATGGGTTTTCATAGCTCAGCTGGTAGAACACTGCAGCGCGAAAGAAGAGCCCACGAGTTCGAATCCCGTTGAAGCCCCGAGAAACTTTTTTTCGGGCTACTTCGCAATTGCTTAAATTGCGATTCAAC
>JAOXSG010000144.1 GCA_025800105.1 Cohaesibacter sp.
ATTCTACGAAATATGAACGGGTTAACCATGGTTAACCGTTGGTAAAGTAAGGTAGTTTTAATTTTGTTACCCTTTTATAAGTGCGTTAACATGGTTAACCGTTGAAGATTCTTCATATACAAGTGAAAAAGTATTGAAAACCATACAGTCTTATGTACGTTCATATGCTGAACAGATTACTTCGAAAAAATGACTCAAAGATGCAGTGGTGATGTCACAATTACGTCATAACTTATGGTTAACCGTATGGTTAACCATACGGTTAACCATTGTAAAGCTTTTTTAGGCACCCCAATCGCCTCTAATTTGTTCTTGGAATGGAAATTGATCACAAGCGGCACAATTTCAACAGTATAATCTCTACTTGATATATTGCTGATCAAACTGATCTTCCTTGCGATACGTCGACCGAGCTATAGTTCATCGAGGCTTACACTGCTGATTTTCCTTGGAATTTAAAGTTGCGAATAGCGACATTCAATTCGATTGTGACCTAGAAGTAACATACACCGTAATTAGAAGCCTAAGTATATTACAATAGCCTAGTTTGGTTGCAATCCGTTTATTCTAGTGTAATTGGTGAGCATTTGGAGAACGTGGAAATTCACACAATCCCGGTTATAAATCTTGGGACACCTTA
>JAOXSG010000292.1 GCA_025800105.1 Cohaesibacter sp.
TCCAGCACAACATTTTCCAAAATGGTGCCAAAGCGCTCGGTGGTGGAGAAGATTTCAGGCTCTGCCTCTTTCGACAGACGAATGGTTTTTGCATAGCACCCGCCTTCGAAATTAAACAGGCCATCAGCGCCCCAACCATGCTCATCATCCCCAATCAGGGTGCGGCTTGGATCCGCAGACAGGGTGGTTTTGCCTGTACCGGACAAGCCAAAGAAGATGGCAGAATCGCCTTCATCGCCCACATTGGCAGAGCAATGCATCGGCATCACACCTTGCGGCGGCAACAGGAAGTTGAGAATGGAGAAGACAGACTTCTTCATTTCGCCAGCATAAGAGGTGCCACCAATCAGAACCATCTTTTTGGTGAAATTCACCGCAATAACGGTTTCCGTGCGGCAGCCATGACGCTCTGGATCGGCGATAAAGCTTGGCAAGTCAATGATGGTCCAGTCAGGAACAAAAGAGGCAAGCTCTTCCAAAGCCGGGCGGATCATCAGATTGCGAATGAAATGGGAATGCCAGGCAAATTCTGTAAAGACGCGGGTCGGCAGGCGATAGGTTTCATCTGCGCCACCATACAGATCTTGAGCAAACAATTGTTTGCCTTCTGCATGGGCCATAAAGTCTTCATACAGAATATCAAATTTGGCTGGATCCAGTGGTTTGTTATTGTCCCACCAGCAAGCATTTTCGCTGATTGCATCGCGAACAACAAATTTGTCTTTGGGCGAACGACCGGTATGTTTGCCGGTATCCACGGCCAGCGCACCGCCAGCAACCAATTGTCCTTCTTCGCGGTTCAACGCTTCTTCATAAAGCTGTGGTTCACGGAGATTCCAGTAGACGCTGTCGAGGTTACGCAAACCAGATTGATCTGCTCCGTGGGTTTCGTTCCACGTGCCGAATTGTTTCACTTTTTCAAGCCCCTTGAGACACTCATAACGGGACATGACCCAGGATGTCATATCCCATATATAATTGTGACAATCTGACCACTTGGCCAGCCCGGTTTAGATTGCCATTCATCGGCAATCCTCAAGCCGGGATCCGCAAAAAAAGCTGCGGAAGTTTATATGGTCCGGCGGATGAACCCGCTTCTACTCTAAACCCCTTGTGGAAGACCTTTGGTTTTTTATCGTCTTCCAGCTGTTGGCGACCCTAGGCTTTTTATGCGCCAAAAACAAGGATAGGCTTGGCATCAAGCCCATCATGCTTAAAGAACAAAAAGCCCAAACATCAGCCAACGGCTTTCTCATATAACAACTTGATGAAATTTTACAGCTAACTTTTTGCCCATTTTCTATCCTTTGGTCGAATAGTGCACAGGCTTCCATCAAACTGTGAAAAAGCGCAAGCAGTTCACCTGACCTAAGGGAAGGTTGAAGCAAGAGGATGGCATGAAATGGGGATGTGGGGGTGATTTTACACGCAATAGCAGCCCTTGCCACAATTTTGCGACTTTCTAAGCTTACCTGCCAAAGAAAGATCTCTATATAAGAAGAGCAAGACAGTGTGTGACAAAGACTGCACAGACTGGAAAAGGCGCAGGCAAAGCGCGTAAGAAAGGAAGTCGCATGGCAACGATTGCTTTGGTCGATGACGATCGCAACATCCTGACCTCGGTCTCCATCGCTCTGGAGGCGGAAGGCTATAAGGTCGATACCTATACAGACGGGGCTTCTGGTCTGGATGGCCTTTTACATGCGCCCCCCGATCTGGCAATTCTCGATATCAAAATGCCACGCATGGATGGCATGGAATTGCTGCGCCGCTTGCGCCAGCAAACAGATCTGCCGGTCATTTTTCTGACATCCAAGGATGATGAAATTGACGAATTGTTCGGTTTGAAAATGGGCGCAGACGATTTCATTCACAAACCATTTTCCCAACGCTTGCTGGTTGAGCGCGTCAAAGCGGTGTTGCGCCGTGCACAGGCCCGCGAAGCTGCGGCACGACCCGACAGCGAGACGCCAAAATCCGATTTGTTGGAGCGAGGCAAATTGTCGATGGATCAGGAGCGCCATACATGCAGCTGGGAAGGCAAGCCTGTTACCCTGACCGTTACCGAATTTCTGATCCTCTTTTCTCTGGCCCAACGCCCCGGAGTGGTCAAAAGCCGCAATGCCTTGATGGATGCCGCCTATGAAGATCAGGTCTATGTCGATGATCGCACCATTGACAGCCATATCAAACGCTTGCGGAAAAAATTCAAGGCCGTGGACAACAGCTTTGATATGATTGAGACTTTATATGGTGTGGGCTATCGCTTCCGGGAGCAGGGATAGCGCATCCCCGAAAAGGTGTCGACTTTTCGGGCAGGCACCAATAGATGGCAAGAGGTGAGATGGACGCACAAGATCAGCAAAGCGCCAGCAGTCAGGCAGAGAGCGGGATGAGTGCCCGCAAAGCCTGGTGGTTGCGCTTGCGCATTCGTTTGTCTCGTCTGGTTGAAATGACAGCCTTTTCCTCGCTCACCCGGCGGATTGTCTTGCTCAATCTGGCCGCCCTTGCGGTTCTGGTGATTGGAATTCTCTATCTCAACCAGTTCCGGGCCGGGCTGATTGATGCCCGTGTGACATCCTTGCTCACACAGGGCAAAATTATTGCAGGGGCTGTCGCAGCTTCTGCGGCAGCGGATGCCGATGCCATTACCATCAATCCCGACCGCTTATTGGAATTGCAGGCAGGGGAGAGTTTCACACCCAGCGAAGATACATTTGGCTTTTTTGACTTTCCCATTGATCCTGAACGCGCCGCGCCGATTTTGCAAGCCGCCATCTCCCCAACAGATACCCGCGCCCGCATTTATGATCTGGAAGGCAATCTGGTTATTGATTCCCGACGGTTGCACAGTCAGGGCATTTTGCGCTTTGCCTTGCCCTCTCCCGATCAGCAAGAAGATGCGTCAATTCTAGAGGCCAGATGGTGGCAGCAAATCTGGCAGCGCATTTTGTTATGGATGCGCCGCGGCGATTTGCCCATCTATCAGGAATTGGGCAGTGGCGACGGACGCGGCTATCCAGAAGTGGTGCTGGCCTTGGATGGATCGCCCGGCTCTGTGGTGCGCGTCAATGACCGGGGAAAACTGATTGTCTCGGTCGCAGTGCCCATTCAGCGCTCGCGGGTGATTGCGGGAGCTTTGCTGTTATCCACCCGCGATGGGGAAATTGACGAGATTGTCCAAGCCGAACGCTGGGGCATTGTCCGGCTCTTTTTCATCGCAGCCTTGGTCACGGGCACCCTGTCGGTGCTGCTGGCAGGCACCATTGCCGGGCCGGTGCGGCGCTTGTCAGAGGCCGCCCAGCGGGTGCGGCGCGGGGTCAAGGCCCGCGAGCAAATCCCGGATTTTTCGGATCGCAAAGACGAAATCGGTGTGCTCTCCCAATCCCTGCGTGAGATGACAGATACGCTCTATCAGCGCATGGATGCCATTGAAGCCTTTGCCGCCGATGTCTCTCATGAATTGAAAAACCCGCTAACCTCTTTGCGTTCAGCGGTAGAAACCTTGCCATTGGCCAAAAATGATCAATCGCGACAAAGATTGGTCGATATCATTTTGCACGATGTGCGCCGATTGGACCGCCTGATCTCGGATATTTCAGATGCCTCGCGTTTGGATGCAGAGCTGGCACGGCTGGAGTCAGAAGAAATTGATCTCGGCGCTTTGCTGGAGACAATTGTCACCATACAGGATGAAATCGGCGCCAAATCCGATATATCGGTTTCTCTGACATGTTTGGATGAGAAGAATAAGGGCTTCTCTGTATTGGGCGATGACAGTCGACTGGGACAGGTCTTTGTGAATTTGATCGATAATGCCCGCTCCTTCACAGCAAAGGGCGGCGAGGTGCGCGTCAGCGTGACGCGCAAACGCTCTTGGGTTGACGTAACCATTGATGATGATGGCCCCGGCATTCAGGCCGAAGATGTTAACCGGGTCTTTGAGCGCTTTTATACAGATCGCCCACCAGAAGAGGCCTTTGGCCAAAATTCCGGCCTTGGCCTGTCCATCTCAAAACAGATTATTGAGGCCTATCAGGGGCGCATAACTGCCGCCAATCGGCTGGGCGAGGCTGATGATACAGGCATTGCAACCATCTTGGGTGCGCGGTTCAGCGTGCGCTTGCGGGCCTGTCAGAGTCAAAATCAGAATGCGGGACGCACATGAGTTTTCTTGATGTGAGTGCCAGCACCATCATGGCCCATAAGTTGGATCATGCCGCCTGTCTGCTGATCGGCAGACAAGGGGTCTTGGTGCGTGGACAATCAGGAAGCGGCAAGTCTTTTTTGCGGCGTTATTTAAGCATGCAATGTCAGCAAAGGGGCCTATTCTCTGCTTTGGTCAGCGATGATTATGTCAATTTGCTCGTTCCCAAAGCCAGCCCTGATATCATTTTGGCGCAAGCCCCCAAAGCCACCTTTGCCAAGCAAGAGGTGCGAGGGGTGGGCATCTGCGAAATGTATAACAATGAGCCATGTGAAAGTCTGGTGCGTGTGCATCTTGTGGTGGAGCTGCAAGAGTCGGGCGAAATCATCAGATACCCGGAGCCTCAAGAGCAACAGATCACTTTGCTCAATGCCAACCTGCCAAAGCTAGGCGTGCCCCGGCAGGATTGTGTGAGGGCGGCGGATATGATTTTTGCCACGCTATCCACACTGCATTCCTGAGCTCTTTTGCGATTAAGTGCCCGATTTAAAAGTCTCGTACCGAGACTTTTAGGCCGCATATCCAGCCCTCTCCCCCTCCCAAACCACCCGTCATGGTACCCTCAAAGGAGGTCTGGGAGGGGGAGAGGGCTGGCTCAGGACTTTTAAATCAGGCTTTTAAACGACTTTTGACTTGCGTTCAGGCGCTGAAGCGTCATGATAGCAAAACTGTTTGCGCATAAGGCAGCAGTTCATTTTCGCATCAAGGGAGTCAAGACGCCGCATGATTGGCCTCGTACTCGTGACCCACGGCAGATTGGCCGAGGAATTTCGCGCTGCTTTGGAGCATGTCGTTGGACCGCAAGACCAGATTGAAACCATTTGCATTGGTCCTGATGATGACATGGAACAGCGCCGTCAGGATATTCTGGATGCCGTTGAAGCGGTGAATGACGGATCAGGCGTGGTACTGCTAACGGATATGTTTGGTGGCACCCCATCCAATATGGCCATTTCGGTGATGGATGAGGAAAAGGTCGAGGTGATTGCAGGGGTTAATTTGCCCATGCTGATCAAACTGGCAGGCTTGCGCAATACCAAACCTATGGCTGAGGCGGTGATTGATGCCCGCGAAGCGGGGCGAAAATATATCAATATTGCAAGCCAGTTATTGTCTGGAGCGTCATAACAAGGCCACTATCCGTAAAGACCGGTTGTTGGCTGGCTTTGAGCAAGGACAGCCCCACACCATGACTACAAATAATAAGAGACGATCGTGACTGCTTTCAAAGACACTTTGACAATCAAAAACAAGCGCGGCTTACATGCCCGCGCCTCAGCCAAATTTGTGCAATTGGTCGAAGGATTTGATGCAAAAGTCTCCGTCTCCAAAGATGGCCAGACCGTTTGCGGAACCTCGATTATGGGCCTGATGATGCTGGCCGCCGCACCAGGCTGCTGCATTGAGGTGGAAACAAGCGGCGAGCAGGCGCAAGAAGCCTTAAATGCCATCACACTCCTTATTGATGATTTGTTCGGCGAAGGCGAATAAATCATCACGCACCTTTCCCGCCAAAAGAAGCCAAGTCTTTGGTAACAAGCCAGATTTTGACGCGCTCAGTGCGTCATTAAGACGCCGTATATCCACTGAGATTTCAAAATCAACAGGCAAAATCGCCTGATCAGGGCAAGCAATCCACAGTCTTTTAGAGCGCCTATGGCGTCTTTTCAAAATCGCAGTATCCAGAGCACGAACACTTGTAAGAACCTGATGGACAGGGGCACAAAAGGCTCTATATGCGATGATTGGCACAATTTACAAATATCAAAAACAAATATAAATCGATGCTTTTGAAGTTAATTTAAGTCATTAAATGTGTTTATTATGGATTTTCAAATAGGAATATCCTGTATTATCTATGTATAAATTTAAAGTAGATAAGGCGTGAAAGCAATTATTCACTTATTGAATCAGCAAAGATTGACGAATTTTGTCGGAAATTGTTACGATTGAATCGCAAAGGTTTAAACGAGACTTTTGGACATGCTGCAATAACTGTCAAAAAAATGACAAGGTCAGGCGTTTTATTGCGCATGATTGTGCCATCCAATATGGCTTTAGGAAATTATCCCGGGAGGACACCTTATGAAACGGATTTTGGTTGCTGCGCTGATGTTGTCTGGCGCTGCTGTCAATACCCATGCGAGCGAGTGTGGTAAAGTCACCATTGCAGATATGAACTGGAAATCAGCTTCGCTGATCGCCAACCTTGATCGATTCATTCTGGAACATGGATATGGCTGCGATGCAGAGCTTGTCCCCGGAGATACCCAGCCAACCGGCGCCTCCATGATGGAAAAGGGCGAGCCTGACATTGCACCGGAATTCTGGTCCAACTCCATGAAGGAAGCCATTGAAAAAGGCGTCTCCGAAGGCCGTCTGGCCATTGCAGGCAAATCCTTGTCCGATGGCGGGGAAGAAGGCTTCTGGGTGCCGGAATATATGGTCGAACAAGACCCATCTCTGGCCACCATTGAGGGTGTTCTGGCCAATGCCAAATTGTTCAAACATCCAGAAGACCCAGACCGCTCCGCATTTTACGGCTGTCCGGCTGGCTGGAACTGTCAGATTTCCACCGGCAATCTTGCCAAAGCCATGAAGTTTGAAAAAGCAGGCTTTGATTATGTGGATCCGGGGTCAGGGGCTGGCCTGTCCGGCTCTATTGCAAAAGCCTATGAGCGCAGTCAGGGCTGGTTTGGCTATTATTGGGCACCAACAGCGATTTTGGGCAAATATAAAATGGTGAAAGTGGATTTTGGCTCCGGGGTTGATTTCGATCACTTCGCCAATTGTACCACCCAGCAGGATTGCGCTGATCCAAAGCCAACCATGTATCCACCATCCTTGGTGCAAACCATCACAACAGGGGATTTCGCCAAGAAAAACCCGGCTGTGAACGAATATCTGGGCAAGCGCTCTTTCAAGAATGATGACATGAACTGGTTCCTGGCTTGGATGGAAGACGAACAGGCTGATGGTGAGATTGCTGCGGTGCATATTCTCAAAACCCGTGAAGATCTGTGGCAAGGCTGGTTGCCTGCCGATGTCGCGCAAAAAGTAAAGAAAGCCGCATCTGAGCTGTAAGACCACATTATGACATGACACAATCCCGGCAGGCAAAGACTGTCGGGATTTTGTTTATCAAATAAGATATGCCCCACATCACCAGCGCTGTGCCTGTTGCCTGCGCTGTGATTGAGACAAAGAATGGAGCCTGGAATGGCGGATACATCATGGCTAACCGATTTCCCGCAAATGGAACGGGCAGGCCTTGTTCAGATACGAAAAACACTGGATGGAGCCTATCGCAGTTTCTCCCGCGAATATGGGGATGCAATCGAAGGCTTTTTTGATCCGCTGCTGGTTTTCCTGATCTGGTTTGAAAAATT
>JAOXSG010000308.1 GCA_025800105.1 Cohaesibacter sp.
GGCAACAGGGGGATCTGGGTCAATCTAGAATCTTGGAAGCCATTCAGCATTTGTCAACCAGATTGGATCATTTTGAGTCTCAATCCCAAAGCCAAAATTATACGGAACAAAGAAATTCTTCATCAGCTTCTCCAAGTAAGAAACCACCTTCATTGCCTTTGAAGCCTAGAGAACCATTGTTGACCGGTTTTCCAGATAAGGGTGATCCTGGGGATGGAGATGGGAATGGTGATGGTGATGGGGAATGGGATGAATTTGATCAAGGGTCCCGTGATTCAGAAGAACTTGTTGATGCAAACCCCACAAAAGAAAAGGACATTGTGGATTCCCGTGCTTTGCAACATTGTAGGATAGACATGCTTCCCAACAATGCCAGTGAGTTTCGTGCATGGAAGAACTCATTGTAATGTCATTGTATCTCAGCATGGCAAACTTGGACATTAGTGATGTAGACTATCTCTCAAGTTGGATCAGTAAGGCATTCAAAATTGGTGAAGATTGCACTGATTCATCCGAGTTGGTTCCAAGGTTGGATAGGTGGTTAGCCTCACAGTTGTTGAAAGCTATGAAAGGGGTTCCAGAAC
>JAOXSG010000319.1 GCA_025800105.1 Cohaesibacter sp.
CCCAGCAAAGACCATAAGCATGACAATCTGGAGTTCCAAGATTTCCTTTGTGACAGGCCCAGCCAGGCCCACAATCACCACAAACCTTGAAAACAGCGGTTCCAAAATTTCATCCGCGACAGGCCCAGTCAAGACCTCAAACCTGGCAATCTGGGGTACGAAAATTTTGTCACTGGCAAGCCCAGCAAAGACCGCCTTGCAAAATTTCATCCGTGGCAGGCCCAGCAAAGACCATAAGCCTGACAATCTGGAGTTCCAAGATTTCACTTGTGACAGGCCCAGCCAGGCCCAGCAACCACCACAAACCTTGAAAATAGAGGTTCCAAATTTTCATCCGCGACAATTCCACTTGTGACAGGTCCAGCCAGCAACCACCACAAACCTTGAAAACAGAGGTTCCAAATTTTCATCCGCGACAGGCCCAGTAAAAACCACCAACCTGGCAATGACTTGCAGTCAAACACAGATGATAGCCAAAAATCCAAAAAACGTTCCAGATACATTACTGCGAAACATCAAGACTTCCAGATGACAACCAGGTAGAGCCAGGACTTTCCTTTGGCGAAAATGGAAGCGATAAAAAGGTTTCCAATCAAATGCAGGCAGCCCAAGTGATAAAAACCACAATTCTTCCCAAACCTGGAGTGGAAAATCCAAGGAAAAAACTTGATCCAAGATGAAATAGCAAGCCAGTCCTTTCAAAACACATTCGTGAAGTATGAATTGCGATCAGGAACGATTTCCTGTCTGATCAAAGGCCATCACCAATCTCCAAGCCAGTGACCAGGTCAAGCGGTCAGGAACAGATTCCTGCCTGCAACAACTCTCACCCAAAAATAAATTGGTAGCAAACTGGATTGACACAGCGAAAACTTGAAGATAAGGATCAGATTCCTTTCAACAAGTCCCACACAAAAATCACCAGTGACCGAGTAGGTGATAAGAAACAGACTCCTTTCAAAGTCACGAAAAGGAACAGACTCCTTTCTATGACAAGTCGCGGCAAACCTAGAAAACTGAAGGACAGGAAACAGACTTCCTTCCAACAGAATTCACCTACTTCCTCGCTGTTGAGGGGCTTGAACCGAGACGGCTTGACAGACAGATTTTTGTTTTTGCTCTATTGCTGCGCATCATGACGATAAAGGCAGTCTTTGACCCAAATAACCATACTTAGGCATCTAAAAGAGTGGAAGTAAATC
>JAOXSG010000332.1 GCA_025800105.1 Cohaesibacter sp.
CGGCTTTGGTTAAAACGCTCGCTAGTATGTCGAGCGCAATTTGGCAGACGCCACATGCCGGCTTTATAGCTAAAACGTTTTGCTCGGGGTATCGAGCGCAATTTGGCAGACGCCGTGTGTCGGCTTTAGCTAAAACTATCGCTCGGGTATCGAGCGCAATTGGGCAGACGCCGTGAGTCGGCCTTTAGTCAAAACAGTTGCTCGAGTATCGTGCTCAAATTGGTAGACGCAGTGTGTCGGCTTTAGTCAAAACAGTCGCTCGGGCACCAAGAACAGATTGGCAGACGCCGTGTGTCGGCTTTAGTCCAGTAAAGGGTTTGCTCAGGTATCTGTTACTGTTACAGGCTGAGTACAAACTGGCAGGCGCCATGTGTCGGCTTTAGCTATGAAGACTCTTGTGTGGTTGCTCACATATAAAATTGACATATCCTATGTGTCGGCTTTAGTTTAAACTCTCGTAATCCAGCACAATTTTTTAGACGAAGTGCGTCGATTTCAACTAAATCTTTCGCTCTGGTATCGAACGCAAATTTGTGTATGCCGTGTGTTGGCTTTAGTTTAAGCGTTCGCCTGCATGTCAAGCACAATTTTGCCCTGTGCCGGCTTTAGTTGTAATATTCTCTCTTTTGTCTGTGCGTATTCCCTGGCTTAGAAAGTTTTTAGCGAAGAGGATTCCGTTTTTTTATAAATCTCTTTGTTGTTGTTTGTTTTTAGTCAGTTGCATCCAGTATTTTCGGGCGGTGCGTACAGTATCTTAATCTTCAAGGAAGCCGTCGTCCGGTCATTGGTGCGATTTGCATGTGCCAGGAATTTTGTTGTTTTACTTGCTTTTATTCTCACATGTGCAACCTCCTTTG
>JAOXSG010000336.1 GCA_025800105.1 Cohaesibacter sp.
TGAGGAAATCAGTCCATAAACCAGACATGAAACTCTCTTAATTTCTTTTCCATAAGCGCCTGTAGCTAGACGCAAATCTTAGTCCTGATTCAAGTCAATCTCTTGAAAAACAGGTATTTTTTTGCGTCTTTTTCTCAACCACAACACGCCAAACAAATCTGGAATGCCAACCCATAGACGGTCAAAAATGCCATATTTTGATGTGCCATGGCTGCGTCCCCGATCGACCACATCAATATGGACCACACTCAACCCTTCGCGGACCACCAAGGCAGGCAAAAAGCGGTGCCAGCTTTCAAAGAATGGCAACATCAAAAACACATCGCGGCGAATGACTTTTAACCCGCAGCCGGAATCGCGCGTATTATCCTTGAGCATAGCCTGCCGCACACCATTGGCGATACGAGAAGACAGCATTTTCAGCGCGCCATCGGTACGTTTCATGCGCTGGCCTGCGGCAAGGGCGCAATTGGGGCCTGCCGCCTTGATCTTGTCAACCATTTGCGGGAAGAAGGCAGGATCATTTTGTCCATCGCCATCAAGGGTCGCCACAAACTCGCCTTTTGCATGCAGCAAGCCACTGCGCACGGCATTGGACTGACCACAGGATTTCTCATGACGCACATGCCGCAACCAAGGGCGCGTTTTGGCAAAGTCTTTTAGTAATGCCCCCGTTCCATCGTCTGAGCCATCATCGACAATGATCAGCTCAAAGGAGCGGTCTTTCAGCGCCTCACCCACTTCATCAATCAGAAAACTGAGATTGTCCCGCTCATTCTTGCACGGGATAACAACGCTCACTTCCAGTTGGTCCGGCATTGCTTCGTCTACCTTTTTGCATCCGATATTTCATTCAGGCACTGAATGAGAAGGGCAGCGACAGATCACATCTCACCTGCGCCTTTCTCCGTTGAGGCCTTGTCATAGGCCTTTTGTCTCAGCAAGGAAAGGGCTTTATACAAAGATGAGCCGGAAAGCCGCAATTGTTTGGGGATGCCAATAGCCCCATCCATGATGCGAAAATACAAACGATGGCGCGCCATCCAAGCCGCCAACAGCCATGTGAAGGCCGCACCATAAGCAAAACCGGCTACAATATCAGATGGATAATGCGAGCCAACAATCACGCGCGATATGGCAATCCAGACCGTCAAACCAAGCCAGAGCCATTTCAACCGGGGCAGCAACAAAATCAAAAGAATAGCCAAAGCGCCCGCTGTTGCAGAATGTCCTGAGGGGAAACTCTGAAAACCGGAGGACAGGCCCGGCGCATCAAAGGCTAATGGGCCAAGCTCGTCAAAATGGCGCGGTCTGGCGCGACCAAAAAGGATTTTCAGCAGATTATTGGTTAGGCCTGATCCAGCAATGGCAACAAAGACAAAAAGCCCCAGCATCTGCGCCCTTATCAAGAGGGCCTGTTGGCCTATTCTTAAAGGCTTCCAATTCAAAAAGCCCAAAGCGAGAACAGCAAGCGCCGCTGGAATAAGCAGAATTTCCGATTTGCCAAGATCGGTATAAAGGCGGAAAATCCTGTAAATGACCTCAGGAACAGTTTTTTGCCAAACACCCGCCGCCTGATCAAAGAAAACCAGCCCCAAAAGCACGGCACTCATGACAAGTGTGATCAGCAATTGCCAATTGGGAGGATCAAGAGAGAGCCGATAAACCGGATTCGCTTGAACACGCCGTCTTTTAACAAGGCCGCAGCAAGCGCAAATCTGATCTTTCAAACGCCCGATTGCTTTGCCCATATCTTTTTTCAATGGAAAGGCCATGGATCGCTGCTTTCCTTCTAATTCATTCTAAGCTGATAAAGGCCAAATGTTTGCCACTTGCCACCATTGAGCTTATAGCCTTGCACCTGCCCAGATTGCTGGATCAAAGCGGCTTTATCCCCCAAGGCCTGCATAAAGGCAGTCTCGGCACGCTTTTCAACCATCACAAGGCGACATCCCGCTTCTGTAATGAAATGCGCGCCTGCACCCGCTGTCAGAAATTGCAGATCAGTGCCACCCAGAAAAACCAGACTTGGCTCGGAATAGCCAATGGACGCCAGCTCAACACTTTCGCAAGCCTTGACGCGATTGGCCTCTGCTACCAAGGCATCAGACAACCAGACAGATTTAAAAGCGGGGAAAATGGCCCCATGAATGTTGAGATAAAGAATAGGCGTGACAAGACAGGCCAGCACAAAAGACGCGATGACCCTGCCCTTTGTCAAAATGGAATAGGACAAAATAGCCAAAGCCGCCGCCACCAGCCCCAAGCCAAGCGAAGCCGTCAGGATTGTCCCTTCCAGAACAATCAAAGCAATGGGCGCACCAAGGCCCAAAATAATGGCCACCAATGGCACCAATAAGGCAACAATCCTTGCCCATAGAGCGGAATAATGGGTCGCACGGCATTCCATGGCATGGATGGTTAAAACAGCCATGGCAGGCAAGGCGGGCAAGATATAGTGCGGCAGTTTTGTCGCGACCAATTCAAAAATGATCCATGTTGGCAAAATCCATGACAGGGCAAAGCGCACAGCCTTTCGCTTTCTCTCGGCCCAAATCCATGGCAAAGAGAGAATAAAAAAGATGGATACAGGCCAGAAGGTTGCAACAGAAATGCCAAGATAGGTACCCGGAGGCGCTCCATGCGATTCCTTGCCCGTTGCCACTTTGGCCAGCATATCCTTGCCAACGGAATCAATATAAAAAGCCCAATCCGTATGCAGCCCAATCGCAATGAACCATGGCAAAACCAAAATGAGAAAAGCCAGACTGCCCCAGAGATAATAGGCCCCCTTCATCCAGCGCAAGCTCCGCTCCTGAAGGGCGAGAGCTATAATGGTCAGCCCCGCCACCATCAGGATGATTGGCCCCTTAACCAGAACGCCAATGGCCAGCGCAGCCCAGAACAAGACAGCCTGCTTCGGGCTAAGGCCATTTTGATGATCATAAAGCTCCCATAACAGCCATTGGACCGCCAAAATAGACGCCAAAAGCATGGCATCGGTTTTAGCCAGACGCGCTTCAACCCCCAACAAAATGCAGGCCGCCAACCCCAAGGCCGCCAGAAAACCAACACGCACAGAGGCCATGCGCATTCCGATCAAAAAGGTAAAGCCAACCGCCACCAACGCGCCAACCAGCGATGGCACACGATAGACCCAAATCTGGGCCTCAGCCCCCTCACCTGTTACCAGAGCACTGGCGCTTTGCATCCAGTAAATACCAACCGGCTTTTTATAGCGGGTGCCGTCCTGAAAACGGATATCGATATAATCGCCCGTTTCAATCATCTGTTTGGAAGCTTGCGCAAAGCGGGCTTCGTCTCTGTCGACGGGAGGAATGCTATTGAAACCGGGCAAAAAACAAATCAGCGCAAACAGCATCAGCGCCGCAAAGGCCTTGATGCGCGAGCTACACAGCGTCAAAAGCCCCTTTTGAAGGGAATCGCTTAAAGAAGCAATCCAGTCTTCCTCGGTCACGGGGGGCCGTGGTGAGAAGGGATGATGTGTTTGCATCTGGTGTCTCGCTTGATGATCTGGCCATTTGGCAAAATTCGCCTTGTCACACTCCGCACGATGCCCTGTCTTTCAAAGCATACGGACTTTTAAGGAAAGGCTTACCCGTTTGATTCTAAGGGATCAACACTCTTTTTATCTTGGATGTGCGGCCGGCAGAGCTTAATAGCGATCACCTAACTCACCACATCGGCCCAACTGCCCATGGAAACCAGATGACTGTAAATCAGTCCCAATGCTCTGGTTTTGCGCAAGTCCACAAAGACATCATCCGACAAGGTATTGAGCTTTTTCTCATCAATGACCATAAATCCGGCAACAACCACTTCCTCACCCCCTGCTTCTTGAGACATTTTGAAACGGGCATTTTGGGTGATGAACAAATCCAGAGCCTTGAGCTGTGCGCAAAAAGCTGCGGTTTTTTCTGCCTCTGTCTGAAAAGCTTTGGAAAATTCCATCGCCTTTTCAATCAGCGCCGATGGCTGGCCCTTCTCATACAAAGGCTCGCCGCTCTCAGTGCTTAAAAAGGGACAATCCATATCAAGACACAGAGAAAAGCCGGTTCCTTGATCATTTTCCATAAAAATAAAGGGATAACGTCTCAGAAAGGCCGGGATATAATGATTGGGACGCCAATGTCCCTCTTCATCCACATAGACATTTTCCCCTTGCTTATAACCTGTTATGGCATAAGGCATAATCTTGTCATTGGATTGGGCAAAAACGATTGGATAATCCCGAGCAGCAGAGGAAAATTCCGAAACTGTCAGCACAATGGAATTGAGACTGGTGGCAAAATCCATCCGCTCCATGGGCAACATACGCAAAGCGTTATGCTGCTCACCATTCAAGCGCTCCACCCGCCTATAAAGCGCACTATCTCGGCTGGGCTTTTTGTTCTCTCTATCGATTTCATCTGCCGCTTGAGCGGTGGCTGCACTCATCTTGTTCATGCGTATCTCTTACATCAAACCCGATGCGTGGATTAGAACCCTCGCTCTGCTCCGACGCTTTTTTCTGCGCTTATCCTAGCAAGATCTATGAAACACATTTGGTAAAGCGCATGCTGTAAATGGCTATTTCTTCAATCTTATCTGATTCTTACAGCTTTGACGTCCCAAAATAACAAAAGGCGCAAACCTGACAGCTGCGCCTTCACATTCTTTCTTTTGATCGAGTCTTGCAGACGTTAATGCGTCCAGTTGCCTTCGACCCGATTTGTCGCAAAATTTTCTGAATAAGACACAATACGGCGTTTACGTTCTTTTGGCTCAATCAGCTGATAATCAATCTTGTTGCGCTTTGCATAGGCAATGGCCTCGTCCTTGCTATCAAAGGACAGATTAAGCTGCTGGCGCGTATCCTTACTGGAAGTATAGCCCATAAGCGGCTCAAGACTTCTTGAGCTGGTTTGCTCAAATTCCAAAACCCAGCGCTGGGTTTTGGCCAAGCCAGACTGCATGGCATTTTTGGAAGGTCTGAAAATTCGTGCTTTCATTCTGGCACTCCTAAGACCATGCAGCGATGAAAATCATCCCCTTACATGCTCTAATTTTTCTGGTGCGTGTCTTTCACATTGAAACAATCGTCCAATCAGATACGCACTGGCTCAATCTGGTCCTGCTGCCCTATATTCTATCATGAGAGGCGGCGACTGGCCATTTTATCCAATGGTCGGAGCGAGAGGATTCGAACCTCCGACCCCCTGATCCCAAATCAGGTGCGCTACCAGGCTGCGCTACGCTCCGAGACCATTTGGATGGGCGATTGCATAGCAATCTGACTTGCAACGAGCAAGTCCTATCTTTGGCTTATAACTTATTTTGTCATTTGTTTGTGAACAATTCATGCGCAATCTGATCGCCTTTTTTCAGCTGATAGCGCTCAACCAGACCGGCTTTGACTTCCAGCACAAAGCGCACCGCCCCCCCAGAGCCAATCAAAGAGCGAGACAGCGGCGTCGTCTGTTTAACAATATGATGGACCTGACCCTGCTCTGTCAGAAAAATCATATCCAGCGCCACAAAGGTATTTTGCATCCACATATAGACCGGGCGGCTTTCTTCAAAATCAAAAAGCATGCCTTCATTATCCGGCATTTTGGTCCGATACATCAAACCAAGCGCACGCAAATCATCTGTATTGGCCACCTCAACCTGCAATGCAATTGTCTTGCCGTCTTTTTCAAAACTCAAAGGCGTATAAATGCGCTCAGAGCGTTTTGAAACATGCTCAGGCGTGAACGTTTGCGCACGGATCGGCTCTGCACCAAAAAGCACAAACAAAAAGCCAGCCACCACATAAAACAAAGTCATGGCATAGGAGAGATTTTTCAACATCGTCATCATTTCACATCAAACAAAATCAAGGGGCCTTTTCGCTGATTTGCAATCTTTTGACACAGAAATGCAAGGCGATTTCAGGCATTGCTGACTTTAGCCAACAAAAAGGCCGCTTTTGCGGCCAGCTATCTCTTTTATCTTTTTCTGAAAGAATGTGTACAAAAAAGAAATGTACAAATCAGATTCAGTGCGAGGATGGAATGAAGCCACCTGTGGCAGGCCGGATCTCGGTTGCCATCTTGCCCTTTGGCCCCGGACCATAACGCACCTGCACCTCTTGCTGAGGGCGCAATTCGGTTATGCCATAAAGACGCAACGTCTCCATATGAATGAAGATATCTTCAGATCCCTCACCTTGGGTCAAAAACCCAAAGCCTTTTTCGCGATTGAACCATTTCACCCAAGCCCGCTCCAATTCGCTGGTTGGCTGCACTTTGACATGGGTATTGGCAGGAGGCAATTGTGAGGGATGAATGGCTGTAGTCTCATCCATGGACAGAATGCGCAAGGCCTGCAACCCCTTTGGGCCTTTCAGCACTTCGCAAATCACTCTCGCCCCTTCATAAGCTGTGCGATATCCATCGCGACGCAAACATGTGACATGAAGCAAAATATCGGGAATATCGGTATCTGGCACAATGAAGCCGAAGCCTTTTGCGACATCAAACCATTTGATCTTTCCGGCGACTTGTAAAACATCTACCGCAGGATCATCATGTAAATTG
>JAOXSG010000339.1 GCA_025800105.1 Cohaesibacter sp.
CGTTCAGCCAGCGAGCGGACCGCTTGGGTAATTTCCTGACGCGCGCCGTAATTAAAGGCAATGACAAGCTTCAAGCCATTATTATCAATGGTTTTTTCTTCTGCCTCGCATAAAAGCTGGGCGATATCGGGGGTTAATGTCTTGCGACAGCCAATCACGACCACCTTGACATTTTGCTTTTTCAACTTGGCCAAATCATTGCGAATGAACAATTTGAGCAAGCCCATCAAATCGCGCACCTCGCTTTCGGGGCGCGACCAATTTTCGGAACTGAAACTGAAAAGGGTTAGATATTCAATGCCAAGCTCAGCTGCATTTTTAACGATCTCACGAACAGCAGACACACCCTGACGATGGCCTTGTGTGCGAGACAGCCCACGGGCCTTGGCCCAGCGGCCATTTCCATCCATGATGACAGCAAGATGACAAGGAATGGCCATCCGTTCCCCTGATTGTGGAAGATCTGCGATTGTGCCCTGACCATTCATCTATAGGAAAACCCCTCGCATTCCGTCGCACGAAACAAGAAAAGCGGGTATCAGAACACCCGCCAGTACAGGATCACACCTGCATAATATCTTGCTCTTTTGCTGCCAAC
>JAOXSG010000377.1 GCA_025800105.1 Cohaesibacter sp.
ATATACACCAAAATTTTAATAAATTATTTTATTAAAAGCAAAAAAGTACATTCAACACTTTATTTCACTCTTCCTGCATTCTGGACAGGCATGGCAACAGTCTTGGATGCACCACGGTGATAATGACGACGATGGTGGTGGCAGTTCCAAGCCAGAAATGCCCAAAGTGGACAAAGACCACAAATTGTTTCATAAATACATTAATGAGAAAGTTGGTAGAATCAAGTAAACATCATAACATAACGTATAAGTTGAGCACTGTGAAATATATTAGCACTTACAGTTATGTTATAAAACAAATGGTGAACAGCTCAGCATGCACTACTGAGTTATGGATGCACTTAAAAATCTCATTTCCTTCATGCTTTGCAGCATTATTTTTCCACATGCACCCATAACTCATTAGTGAGTGCCTTGAATTACTATACTTCTTTTGTGCTCAGCAATCTCCTGCTTGCGACCCCATAAAATAAGCACCCCCCCCCCTCCCCTAAAAATAACCATGCACTCATGGTATACCTAACTCAATAGTGCAAGATTATTTGTCGGAGGGGGGGGGGGGGCGGGAGGGTGCTGATATCATTTTCCAAGTTTCAGCCTCAATGTGACGTTGTCTTTTTTGTTTCAAGTGAACC
>JAOXSG010000379.1 GCA_025800105.1 Cohaesibacter sp.
TCATCATTGATCACAATTGGAGACTTCTTCATTGGAACCTTGGTTATGCCCACATTGACACATTCTTCATACGTGTAAGGTTTCCCGCCCGTCTTCGACCCGATCTTTCTGTTCTTGAGGCCGGAGGGGTATGCTGATCCACTGAACACCAGCAACGAATGCTCGAGTCCGGTCAGGACTTCTGCTACATCCCCCCATCCGAACAAATCCTCATCATGGTCTTCATACATCATTGCGATTCGAAGGATCCCCAAACACAACTCGACACAGTCTCCTAACAACTCTTCTTTGGGGTCTTCGTTGCCATTGATGGACTTGATCTCACCTTCGTTGAACAAAAATCGCATGTAGTCTGAATAGACCCTGTTCCCGTGATCGAAGGAAAATTGATAACAATCCGTAGTAGTGCCGTCTTCTTCTTTGATCTGGTGTCTGTCTACGGTTATCTGCTTACCTCGACCATGGAACATGATGTTCGTTGCATTCTTAAGGGTCATTCTGGCGGTCCCGAAGTGCGTGAGGTATTTCCCAATGCCTGATGCGTGATTACGAAACACTTTTATGGTCTCATACATCCATCCGCGGATGTCTGCTGCGGGGTTCATGCCACCCCAAAAGGGTGATTTCTC
>JAOXSG010000406.1 GCA_025800105.1 Cohaesibacter sp.
AGTGCGCTTGCTGTTTTTCATCGGGTGGGAGGTGAGTAATTTTGATGCTTCTGGCATTTTGACTCAATCTGGCCAATAACAAGGGCGATAAAGACGCTTTTCTTGTCAGCATTTGTCAAGTCTCAAAGTGCAGCCATACAAATGCGCCTATTGAGAGCCAATGTCAGGGCAGTGGTGGTTTTATAAAGAAAGAGAGACAATGCGCATTCATTTGTTACAGTCGGATCGCTTTGCACCTTTATTCTGGACGCAGTTTTTGTCTGCGTTCAATGACAATTTTCTCAAAAATTCTCTGATTTTTCTGATCCTTGCGACGCTAACGGCTCAGGAAGCAGCTTCAATGGTGACACTGGCGGGGGCCATTTTCATGCTGCCCTTTTTGCTGTTTTCGGCCCTTGGCGGGGAGCTGGCCGATAAATATGACAAGGGGCGGATGGCTGAAAAGCTGAAGCTTTTTGAAATGGGGGCGGCGCTGATCTCGATTGTTGGTCTGGCACTGTCATCGGTTTGGGTGATGATGGGGGCTTTGTTTCTGTTTGGCGTCATCTCGGCTTTGTTTGGGCCGATCAAATATGGCATTTTGCCCGATCATCTGGAAAAACAGGATTTGCCCCGCGCCAATGCGTGGATTGAGGCTGCAACATTTGTTGCCATTCTTGGTGGCACCATTGTTGGTGGGTTGGCGTCGGTCGGAGGGGTTAATATTATGCTCTTTGGCCCTTTGATGATGCTGTTCGCGTTTCTTGCCTGGCATTTTTCACGTTCTATTCCCAATACCGGTTCTGGGGATGCGCAGTTGCATGTGCATCGCAATTTTTTGGCTTCCACTTTGCTGTTGATCAAGGAGCTGAAAAGTGAGCGCAGGATCTGGAGAGCCAGCTTGATTGTCTCATGGTTTTGGCTGGTTGGTGCGATTGTGCTGTCTGTGTTGCCGACCATGGTCAAACAGATGATGGGGGGCGATGAGCTGGCCATTACGGTCTATCTGGCGATCTTTGCTTTGTTCATTGGGTTGGGGTCTGCGGTTGCAGCCTGGCTTTGCGGGGCTCGGATTGTTTTGTTGCCTGCGCCTTTTGGGGCCTTGCTAATGGCTGTTTTCGGCTTTGATCTTTATGTGACTCTTTCTGCCATTCAAGAGCCGTTGGCGGCTGCCAATGTTTGGGAGTTTTTTGCCCATGCTTTACCCCAACATGTGGCGCTTGATTTGGCCGGGCTGGCTTTTGCCGGGGCTTTTCTTGTGGTGCCTGCTTTTACTGCGGTGCAGGCTTGGGCAAAAGTCGATCATCGGGCGCGGGTGATTGCTGCGGTGAATGTGCTTAATTCTGCCTTCATGGTGGGGGCTGGTGGTCTTGTGGCCTTTGGGCAGGTTTATGGTTTGACCCTTGCCAATATTTTATTGGGATTGGCTGTTGCCAATGCTGTGGTTGCGCTTTTGTCTCTGGTTTATCTGCCCACTAATATTTTGCGTGACTTTTTGCTGCTTTGCTATCGCATTGTCTTTCGTCTGGAAGTGGAGGGGCGTGAGAATTTGGCCAAGGCCGGTCCTGCTCCTATTTTGGCCTTGAACCATGTCAGTTTTTTGGATGGGGCGTTGGCGCTTGCTTTGGGGGATGAGGATCCGATTTTTGCAGTTGATCACACAATGGCCCAGCGCTGGTGGGTGCGGCCTTTCCTGTCTTTTTGTGATTTTTTGAGCCTCGATCCGACCAAGCCCATGGCAACGCGCACCTTGATTAAAGCCATGCAGCGGGGCAAACCCTTGGTGATTTTTCCTGAAGGGCGGATCACCGTTACCGGGCGTTTGATGAAGGTTTATGATGGGGCGGCGATGATTGCGGACAAGACCGGGGCCAAGGTGGTGCCGATCCGTATTGATGGTTTGGAGCGCAGTTATTTTTCCCGCCTGACCTCTCATTTTGTCAAGCGCAAGCTGTTTCCCAAGTTAAAAGTCAAAATTCTGGAGCCGGTTGAACTGACGCTTGAGGATGATTTGAGTGGCAAGGAGCGCCGCCAAAAAGCGGGCAATATGCTCTATCAAATCATGTCAGAGCTTGCCTTTCGCACCACCAATACCGAGATCACTGTGCTTGAAAAGGTGATCAAGGCAGGCAAAGGGCTTGGATTTGGCCGGGTGGCCTGTGAGGATCCGCTGACCGGGAGCCTGACTTATGGGCGGCTTTTGACCGGGGTGCGTGTTTTGGCCAATCGATTTTCCAAGGATTTTGCCGATCAGGCGCATGTGGGTTTCATGTTGCCCAATGCCAATGGCTCTGTCGCGGTGATGCTGGGCTTGATGTCAGCAGGCAAAGTGCCTGCCATGATCAATTTCACTGCCGGTTCCGCCAATATTCTGGCGGCTTGCAAGGCGGCGGAGGTCACCACCATTGTCAGTTCTAAAGCTTTTGTTGAGCAGGCAGGCTTGGAGCAAGTTGTTGCCGATCTATCAAAATCTGTGCGCTTTGTCTGGGTGGATGAAATGCGCGAAACTTTCACGATTGGTGACAAGATTGCAGGCTTGATTGGCCGTGGCGCACCCAAAGTCAAAAGCAAGGCAGAGGATGCGGGCGTGATCCTGTTCACCTCCGGGTCTGAAGGATTGCCCAAGGGGGTTGTGCTGACCCATCGCAATATGCTGGCCAATGCCGCGCAAGCCGCTGCCCGGATTGATTTCAACGCTTCTGACAAATTGTTCAATGTCTTGCCGATGTTCCATTCCTTTGGCTTGACTGTGGGCACATTGCTGCCTCTTTTGTCTGGCGTGCCGGTTTATCTCTATCCAACGCCTTTGCATTATAAGGAAATCCCAGAGCTGATTTATGGCAGCAATGCCACTATCCTGTTTGGTACAGATACGTTTTTGCAAGGCTATGCGCGCACAGCCAATCCGTTTGATTTCCGCTCTATTCGCTATTGTTTTGCCGGGGCGGAACCGGTCAAGCCAAGCACCCGCCATGCCTATATGGAATTGTTTGGTCTGCGCATTTTGGAAGGCTATGGCGTCACAGAAACCGCTCCTATTTTGGCGGTTAATACGCCGATGTATAGCCGCACCGGCTCTGTCGGCAAATTGATGCCCGGCGTGGAGCATAAATTGGAACCTGTGCCGGGGATTGAAACAGGCGGGCGTCTTTGGGTGCGTGGTGCCAATGTGATGGCTGGCTATTTGCGCTCTGAAACACCGGGCCAGCTTGAGCCACCACAAGATGGCTGGCACGATACCGGTGATATTGTGGAAGTGGATGAGGATGATTTTGTTTTCATTCGCGGACGCGCCAAACGCTTTGCAAAAATTGGCGGTGAAATGGTTTCACTTGCTGCGGTTGAAGCTTTGGCCGAAGAGTTGTGGCCCGGTTATTTGTCTGTTGTTGCTTCTGTTCCTGATGCATGCAAAGGCGAACGGCTGGTTATGATCACCGATCATCCCGGCGCTCAACGCTCTGCTTTTGTTGCCTTTGCCAAATCGCGCAAAGCCAGTGATTTGATGGTGCCGTCAGAAATTTTTCACAGCCATGTCCCCGTCCTGGGATCAGGCAAGCTGGATTTTGCCGGAGCCAAGGCGCGGATTGAAGAGATTTTGTCAGAGGATTGAGCCTGTCCATTGTGCTTGATCATATGGCGAAAGCATAGAAGATGAGAAAAGGCGGCTCATATCAATGGGCTGTCTTTTTGATTGTACAGATGCGAATTGTGCAGATGTGACATGAGAAAAAATGGCGACCCCTGAAGGATTCGAACCCTCGACCTGCTGATTAGAAGTCAGCTGCTCTATCCAACTGAGCTAAGGGGCCAGCCTTTGGCATATGTGATTTGATATACCGAGCTTCCTTGTACGAATCTCGGCCCTGCATTTCAATCTGTTTTTTATTTTATTGGCAGGTTATGAGCTTGTGTCCTAGAGCATACTTTTATCCGAAAACCGCACACACTTTTCGGAAATATGCTCTAGTCGAGATTTTCTACGCGCCAATGCAGCGGATAGCCGGGATCGAAGGTTGTGACGGTCTCGTTACCGACCTCAATGGTGGTGGGATAGGAGATCGGCTCTTGCTGTTTGACAAGGCGCATTTTTTGAGGATTGGGAGCCAGACCATAGAAGGCGGCGCCATTTAAAGAGGCGAAGGCTTCGAGTTTGTCGAGGGCTTTTTCCTGTTCAAAGACTTCTGCCAGACAGCTCATGGTATTGAGGGAGGAATAGATACCGGCGCAACCGCAGGCATTTTCCTTGGTTGATGTTGTGTGGGGGGCGGAATCTGTGCCAAGGAAAAAGCGGGGATCGCCAGAGGTTGCGGCTTTGCGCAAGGCAAGACGGTGCTCTTCGCGTTTTGCGACCGGCAGGCAATAATAATGGGGCTTGATGCCCCCGACCAGAATGTGATTGCGGTTGATGATCAAATGATGGGTTGTGATGGTGGCGGCGAGATTCTCATTGCCAGCGGCGGCATAATCTGCCCCGTCTTTTGTGGTGATATGTTCCATGACCACGCGCAAGTCCGGCAATGCCTGGCGCAGTGGATCCAGTACTGTTTCGATAAAGACCTTTTCCCGATCAAAAATATCAATTTCATGGGTAGTGACTTCACCATGAACCAGCAAGGGTAAGCCGATTTCTGCCATTTTTTCAAGAACGGGCATAACCTTTGTTACGTCCCGTACGCCACTGTCGGAATTGGTGGTTGCCCCTGCTGGATAGAGTTTTACGGCCTTGATCAGCCCTTCTTTCACGCCATTGACGAGATCATCGATATCTGTTGTTTCTGTCAGATAGAGGGTCATCATTGGGTCAAAGGCATGGCCTTTGGGCACTGCTGCCATAATGCGCTGATAATAGGCGCGGGCATGGTCGGTTCGGGTGACTGGCGGTACCAGATTGGGCATGATGATGGCGCGGCCAAAATCGGCGCTGGTATGGGGGGTAACAGCCTTGAGCATATCGCCATCACGCAAATGCAGATGCATGTCGTTTGGGCGTTGGATTGTCAGCTCGCTCACCATTGTGCTACTCCCGTGAAATGGTCCTGAAATGTTTGTTTTTCTTACGGCGAGTGGCGGTGAAAAACAACCGGCAAATGCGCAAGAGGCCGGTTTTGTTCGATTGCTTGATTTTTTGCGAAAGAATGAAGCTAAGGGTTGTTTCTTAAGAGGAAACCGATCTGCTTTTATTCTCTATGGTTTTATTTTGACTGATCCTGAACAATTTCACCAAATTTTTGGCCAAATTTCGGTCTAATTCCGCCTGAGTTCCGGTTTTTTTAAGATTTTCTCTTCACTGTAGCACGCAAGATCTTGTAGTTTATTTGATAGTATTTCTCCAGATGCATTGGGGCGAGTGATCAGAATGGCGCTTGACGATTCAAAACCAGTATCAGAGCGGATATTTCCCATGTCTGAACTTTTGGCATCGGATAGCCCGCTTCTGGTTAAGAATGACAAATTCCAGCGTGCTTTTCAGGCCTTGTTGGCCATTTCCGCCCCCAGCCAGACACAAGATGCTTTCCTTCGTCGCTGTGTTGAACAGATTTCAACGGCTTATGGCAGTCGCTATGCCTTTATTGGCATGTTTCAGGATATGAGCAGCAGAAGTCATATTCAGACCATTTCGTGCTTTGCGGATGGGCAGCTGACCGACAATATGGTTTATCCGCTCTGTGGCTCGCCCTGTCAGCAGGTGCTCAAAAGGGGCGAGCTTTATGTTGCCTCTGGTTTGATGGATCAATATCCTGACGATGATTTGCTGATTGAGATGGGCCTGCAAAGCTATTATGGGTCGGTTCTCAAAGACAGCAAAGGAGAGGCCATTGGGCTTGTGGTGATTTGTGACACCGAGCCTATGGATCTTGATGACTGGAATTATCCTCTTTTGCAGCTTTTTGCGGATCGGATTTCCCATGAATTGGAGCGCTCTTTGATTGAGCAGGAATTGCGGCTGTCTTCGAGTGTTTTTCAAAATAGCCATGATATTGTGCTGATTGTGCGCAATGACTGGCATATTATCAAAGCCAATCGCACATTTGAGACCATGACGGGCTGGACGGAAGAGGAAGCCCGCGGGCAACATATTTTTCTGCTTCGTTCTGATTGGGAAGCCGATGACTTTTATCGGCAATTGACGATTGAGCTTTTGAAAACGGGCTTTTGGTCCGGGGAATTGTTGGTCAAACCCAAAAATGGCAAGGTCTTTCCCGTCGATTGCACGCTTAAAGGGGTTGTTGATCCGGCAACCGGCGAGAATAAGCATTATATCATGATCTTTTCGGATATTTCCGAACGCAAATATGCCGAACAAAGGATCAAGCGCCTTGCTTATTATGATACGGGCACGGATTTGCCCAACCGCACGCATTTTCAGGATAAGCTGAAGCAGGTTTTGAGCGCGCAGCGCGATCAAGACGCTCGCTTTGCTCTTTTGTTCATGGATCTGGATGGTTTTAAGGCTGTCAATGATCGTATGGGTCATGCGTCAGGAGATATTTTGCTGCGCATGACAGCGGATCGTTTGCGCACTTGCACGGGGGGCAAGGCTTATGCTGCCCGGTTGGGGGGCGATGAATTTGCTGTTGTGCTTCAGCCCAAAAGCATAGATGTGGATGTGGTTGCAAAATCGGGAGAGATTGCGCGCGATATTTTGTCCTCTCTTGCCAAGCCTTATGAAATTGAAGGGGAGACGATTTCGATTTCCGCTTCTGTCGGAATTGCGCTTTATCCTGAGCATGGAGAGGATATCAAAGGGCTTTTGCGCAATGCTGATCTGGCGACTTATCATGCGAAAGCGCAGGGCCGAAATCGCTTTGAATTTTTCCATGATGCCTTGTGTGAAAAGGCTGAAAATGAAGCAACCCTGATGATGCTGATGAATAAGGGATTGAAGAAAGACCAATTTTTCATGGTCTATCAATCCAAGCATTCTGCTCGTGATGGTCAGATGGTGGGAGCGGAGGCCTTGCTGCGCTGGCGTTTGGATGGTGAGACTGTTATCAGTCCTGCGCAATTCATTCCCATCGCAGAGGAAACCGGCCAGATTTGTGAATTGGGTCATTTTGTTCTGAAATCGGTGTTTCAGCAACTCTCGACTTGGCAATCAGTGGAGCAGGCGCCAGACATTGTTTCGATCAATTTGTCCGGTCGTCAGTTGATGGCGGCCGGTTTTATGTATGATCTGGAAAATTTGCTGCAAGTCAGTGGTGTTGATCCGAAACGGATTGAATTTGAAATTACCGAGACATGGCTGATGGAAGATCCGGCTTATTCAGCCAAATTGCTGACGCGGTTAAAAGATCTCGGTTTTTCTTTGTCTATTGATGATTTTGGAGTGGCTTATTCTTCAATGAATTATCTGCGCCATTTCCCCATTGATACGCTCAAGATTGATCGCAGTTTCATTCGGGATATTCTGAGCGATAAAAGCGCGACGGCCATTATTTCTGCCATCATCGCCATGGGCCACAGCCTTGGCCTGAAAGTTTTGGCAGAAGGGGTGGAAACCAAGGAGCAGCTTGATTTGTTGTCCAATCTTGGATGTGATGAGATTCAGGGCTATTATTTCTCTAAGCCAATTGAAGCTCATCGCCTTGTTTCCAAATCCACTTCCAACGGCTTGCGCATTGCGTGATAATCGACGGTTATGTTGATCAATAGCGAAACTTGGGGAGTTCTCTATGACCATTGTCAATTGTAACAGCCTTGGCCTGAAAGTTGTTTGATAATCACTAAGCAATTTTACAAGGTTTTGCTCTCTAAAGCGCAATGGGTTTCTAGGTTTTTTGTAAAAAATAACGCTCAAAAGTGTAAAAAATCATATGATTTTTGCTATCTTTATAGGTATTTGATCTGGAAAATTTTGGTAGCGGAGGAGGGATTTGAAAAAATTCAACATAAACCATTGAATATAATATATTTTATTTTTGGTCAAGTGCACCATTGTGTACCACCTAGTGGTTCCCTAACTCTTAGTCAGCTACCTAAATGATCTTCTATCTTCGCCATTATCTGTTTCGCCGTTAACTCGCCCGTCGCCAACTTTTCCGACCACGGCCTTCCCGGATGCATAACATCCCAAGGCGATCGATATTGTGTAGCTCGCCGCTTACCCGGATCATTGTTTCCAAAGCCGTCCACAATCACGTTCCATAGTGGTCGGTACCATGAGATCAGCATGCGTTCAGCCATCCGAACCCATACGTCATCCAGCACAAGATAACGACAAACAAAGTCTTCAATTTCGAGGTTGCGAGCTTGGCTGATTGAATTCGCATGCTTACGTAACCTATCGGATAGTGCTGGACCAGCCGGGGCATCCCATTCACCACCTCGACGCCCACCTTTGGGGTCAGCCTTTCCGATATAGATTGGGGCTAAAAGCTCTTGCTCATTTCTTGCTGCCAATCTGCAGTAAGGCTTAAAGTTGCCCTTATAGTATATCGCATAAATGCCCGCACCTTCAAAGGGATCCGGAGGGAGGCTTTCAGCTTGTTGCTTCAACAGAGCGTTGGCCGCGTTTTCCGCGAGATGCTCTTTGTCTAAGGGGTTGTATGGTGTTACCTTTCGCATACTGCTCTTGTAACAGCATGAAAATAGACTTGGCAACAACTTCTGCGAGTTTTACTGGCACCGCATTCCCTAGCTGCCGCATAGTCTCTGTCCAAGAGCCATGAAACTTAAAGTCATCTGGGAACGTTTGTATCCGCGCACTCTCTCGTTCAGAAAAGTATCTCACTGTTCCGTCGGGCCGTCGCAACATGTTTTCTCCACCGGGAACGCCGTGTACGCCAGCCTTAAGTGTCTTTGCTGGCTCATCTAAGGGACTTCCAGTATGACCGGGGTAAGCTTTTGCGCCGGGAATAAAGCGGTGATCACAGAACAGATGTTCTTGAGTGGTGTTCAGTTCCGGATCGGGAATATCGCTGAGCGCGTCCCTCACGGTTAGCCAAGGCCTTTCTTTGGGTTCGCTTGTTAGTTTAGCTGCACGAGCTTCTTCACGAGGGCTTCTGATGGGCTCTATCTTGTGACGACGCCAGTATGCACCAGAGCGCCATTTCGACCACAATAAGGCATCGTAAGAGTGTGTGCGTTCTGGAAAGTGGAATGGCGTCGCGAGATCATCGCGTACACCAACAATGAAGATGCGCTCACGCTTCTGTGGTACACCGTAGTCTGCTGCGTTCAGCAATCGAACTACAACGTTATATTGAAGTCCCCCGGACGCGCCGCTGGTCTCATAATCCTCAAGCCTGCTTAAGTGCTCGATCCATCCTTCGCTTTCTCTCGGTGTTAAGTCAGGGAAACGTAGTCTTAGACGGATATACTCTAGATAGTTTGCAAATGCTTGGCGTCGAAGGCCTTTAACATTCTCGAACACAAAAGCCTCGGGTTGTAAGTTTCGTACAGCTCGCGCGGCCTCAGGAAACATATCTCTACTGTCAAGGAATGACTTGTGCCGCCCTCCCATGGAAAATGGCTGACAAGGTGGCCCTCCTGAGACTAGATTGATGCTCTTCGTTATAAGAGAGTAGTCAAACTTCCGAACGTCACCATGTTCTTTCCCAAACATGGGCCAGTCAGTGTTCTCTGCTAAAGTATCGCATGCCCAACGATCCAGCTCGACAACAGCTTGATGTCTAAATCCCGCTTTAGCGACGCCTAGTCCTAAACCTCCCGCACCAGCAAAAAGCTCAACCGACCGGAGCGTCTTTCGCCTCTTGCGAGAAGCTTTGCTGTTTGGATTGTCAGTCATATGTATCTTACGCCTTCGCAGGTTCTGCAGTGTTGAAGGGTGTCGTTTGCTCCAAGCCAGACAACGTAACTTTCCCATCAAGCTCTTCGTAAATTCTGTATACCGACGAGCGGCTAATGCCAAGTCGGCGACTGATCTCAGTTGGTGAAACCTTATCAGCTCTTAGCGCTTTGACATCATCCATTTTAGCCATAGCGGTTTTCTTGCGGCCTTTGTACTTGCCAGCTAGTTTGGCTTTGTAAATGCCTTCACGCTGCCGTTCTAAGTTGCATTCACGCTCCCACTGTGCGATTGCCCCGAAGACGGTAAGCACCAGCCTGCCGGTGGGTGATTTGGTATCCACAGATGAACCGCCAAAGTCGAGTATGCGCAGGGCGACCTGTTTAGCTTCGAGCTGATCAATGATCTGGATCAGGTGGGAGGTGGATCGTGCCAGTCGGTCAAGCTTGGTTACAACAAGCGTATCGCCCTCCCGCACAAACCGTAATGCCTCCTCTAATTGATCTCTTTGAGCAACGGAACTGACTTGCTCTTGAAAGATGCGTTCACAGCCTGCAGCTTCCAGATCACGCTGTTGCGCCTCATATCCGGCAACCTGCTCAACAGTCGATGTTCTGGCATATCCTATGTGCATCTGCTTGTCCCATTACATTTAAGATATAGTAGCACACATTGTTTCTTTTCTCAATTGATATTTAATTGGGACACTTGTTGTTCATCTCACCAGTGTCCCTTATGACCCGGCCCTATTGGGAAGGGGGAGTGGTGAAAGATGACTATTCGACTACTCTGGGAAACCATCATCTATGTTCCATCCCTCGGGAGGTAGGATGTTTGGTAGTGACCCTTTGCCCGCTTCAATACGTCGAATGTTTTCACTCATCCAAAGGCCTTTGGCGCGCTCGGTTCGTAGGGCCTCATCACAATAGACGAACAAGTTGAGATCTGTGGACCAACGCCCATGGCCTTCGAGCTCCAGATCTACCGCTACTCCGAAGTATCCATCCGAGAGGTTCGTCTCAGTGATGCGCGCATCGTGCACCTTTCTCACGCACAGGAGCGGAGGATGATCAGTAGATGAGCTGCCAACTCTGTGCGGGGCTGGTACACTGGCAAGCCGGACCAACTCACATTTTACGACATGCTCAAACCATCTCGAGCCGTGCAGTCGTTCATACAGTTCAGAAATGTGGCTCCCGCCATCCATATCCGCAAACCACGTGCCTGTGGGCCGTGCGAGTACCCTCTCAAAGTACTGTTTCCAATATGGTGCCCCAGAAATAAATTTGCCCGTGTGCGAACAACTGCCTTGGAGTTTTGAAGCGTGTAGCCGAGGAGCTTCAGGCTGCCAACGGAACGTCATTTTCCAAGCTGTACCGTCCCGGTCCAGAGTAGGAGGTTGTTCAAGAAGGCCTCCTACTCCGAGTTCACTGGAAAGGATATACTGATTGAGGCGGGGAACGTCATTGAACCGACGAATGAATTCAACCACATCAGTTGCGGAGCCTTCTAGAAAGAAAGGTAACCGAACAACCACATCGGATGCCTCGAACCGGGTGAACTGGCCAGCGGCTAAGATATTAGATCCAATTGCCACCAGACCTACTTCCGCATCAACAGACGTACCCAAGCGGACGAACTCGGTATGATCGCGTCTAATGGAGCGCAACGTAGCTTCTGTGAAGCGCACCTCGTCTCGATCAATCACAACACTACAAGTCTGACACAGCCATATTCCGTTATCTACGCTTCGACGCTGTTCCGAAGTTATGGAAGGATCGTACCGTCTTGCACCTTGTCCCGCTGCTGCAGCAGTTATGTGAGCAGCAACGCCAATATCCATAATCCTATCAGGTGCTTCATCGCTAGGTCCAATGGTTGGCGTTTTGCAAAGCGAACAGCGATGACCAGCGCGTCCCGCAAGTATGTTACGCGTTGATCGAGTGAAGTTGTCGCGGTTCACATTCATTACAAACTACCTTTATGTCGATCAATTTGGTTAACTCAATTGACACGATAAACGACCACTTAGCGGAGCGCCATAGTGCCGCTTAGGCGTCTAGTTTGCCTAACGACTTTCCAACTCCTCTCTAGCTTCCTCCTCCACATAAACGAGTGAGTATTTTCGATTGGCACATGCCTGATCCGTTTGCGCTATTGAAGTGTTGATATAAGAACGGATGATCCGGCTTTCTTCTATATGCGACAGACAGAGAGTTCTAGTGAGTACCGAAGATCATAGTCCAACAGCGTTCGGTCGACATCTCGCTGCCGCAATGAGACGGTAGAGTTGCATCATCATGCAAACAGTTTTAGTTGTACAGAATGGAAGAAAGAAACTACATACCCTTTTCGCAGCGAGAAGGCTTCGAGCTAACGCCGCCGCAGCTTAAGATAGGTGAAATCTCTAAGGACCTAAGACGGCTTCTCGAGTATTGCATAGATATAGAGTTTGACCGTGGTACATTCCATGGTATCGAAGGTGAATATTTCACATCTGCATGGGAGCGCGTAGCGAAAGACTTGCATGTTCTGTTCTTTAAACATCGGTCGAGTACATACAGGGGGAACGTCGATAAAATTCAACAAGCTGTACAGCACGTAACGCAGACCTCCAAGATTGGGGAGTTGTTTGATCTTGTTGAATTTTTTGCTCGTCATGCTGTTTGTAGCCAAGAGTTGAAAGTTGAGTTGGCCAACGCATTTGTACAGGCTCGAGCAGCGTATCGTCTTGTCGATGGCCAGATCATTGCTATTGGATCTGCAGAACAAGCTGCTGCTTTCGAACGTGCGCTGGAAGATGCTCAGGGGGAAAGTGCTGCTCGATCCCATCTACTGTCAGCAGGTCTTGCGCTTCGCAATGGAGATTGGGCCGGGAGTGTGAGAGATAGTATTCATTCGGTGGAGGCGATGGCCCGTCGCTTAGCTCCCAAGGAAAAAGGATTAGGAGCAGCGTTAAAGGGACTTGAGGAGAAGGGCCACTTACATGGATCTCTGAAACAGGCACTTGGGAAGCTATATGGCTATGCGAGTGATGAAGAAGGAGTAAGGCATGCTCTTGTCTTTAATGAGGAAGCCAGTGTGGATGAGGCGGACGCGCTTTTCATGTTAGGAGCATGTGCAGCGTTTGTTTCTTACTTGGTGGCACGAACGACAACGCCGGTTGAATAATCTTGTTCAAGAACAGACTTGCACTAGGTTGCGCAATATTGGTCTGACAAGGCTGTTTCTAGTTGCTATCCCACCATCCGATATCCGATATCCGATATTAAACGCATTGTCATATTTGAAGCGTTTGGGCTCCGTGCAGGGGAGCGTGGCTTGCAGGTGGCGGGATAGCTGGGGCCATGTTTTGTATTTGGTCTGGCCGTCATTGAATGCCGGAATGACGATGCAGGCGGAAGCGCCTTTGCAGCCTTGGTGGTCGAGGTGATCCCAGATGTGCGCTGCATAGTTTTTCGCGTTGCTTGCGCATTTGAGGCCCTTGCGACAGCCGAAGTCATTGAGGCGGGCTGAGCGGAAGCCCGAGCGGATGACGATGGGGCCGAACTCGGCGACCATGGGCTCAAGGATGGTTTGGCAAAGGCGTGTACCAGTCTCAATGGCAAGGTCGGGATTGTCTGGCATATTTGGTATGTTGTAGGCCACGGCAATCTCGCTATAGAGAAATTGGCGCAGATAGAAATGCTCGCTCAGACGCACGCGGCCCAGTTTCTCCAGATGCCAGAATAGGTCTCTCATGATCAGCTCCAATGTGCTTTCCGCCATCCTGCGGCGCGGGCCTCGAACTCGGTGCAGAACCAACGTTCTCCCTTGTTCTGATTGATCTTGGTGCGGCGATACCAAGGCGAGCCGGGCATGTGATAGATGCGGCCATTGCCTGAGATGTTACCCTTGATGACGCAGCCCTCAGAGGGCGGCTTTGTTTTGGACTGGGTCATGTGCCCCCGGAGACCGGAACGGTGCTCTTGAGCCGTCTGTGTGGCTTCCTGCCATATGCCAAGGCGATAGGTCCGGGCCTCCTGTTCCTGTGGCAGATAGTCAAGGGAATAGCGGCGGTAGGCCCATGCATGGCCGGAGCGAACCATCTCGGCACTGAGATTGATGGAGCCCTGATAGCAGACAGCAATGACGCGGTGATAGCGGTCGCGCTTGTTGCCAAGGCAGATGACAGATTGACGGTCTATCAGAGCTATCAGTTTGTCGGTGGCCGCTTTGCCGCATGGCCATGTCTTGTTATCAGAGGCATTGCACTGCTGGCGTTTCTCTGGCGCATCTATGCCATGGAGACGATAGACGACACCGGCAATCTCCAAGGTGTCTCCATCAATGACCCGGACGGTCTGTGCCCCTGTCGGGAAAGACAAAAGGCACAGGAAGACGAGCAAGACAGAGGGTCTGCATCGTGCACCGGGGTTCATTGTCAGTTGCCATATTTGAAGAAGCGGCAGCCCATCAAGCCATTGCTGTCTGGCCGGATGGTAATCTGCGTGTCTGCTAAATCATGCTTGAAGGAGCCTGCCTGTGAGGCTTTCAGGTAAGCGCCATTGATAGCCTCTGCAGAGAAGTCCAGACTGGACCCGGAGATAGCACTGAAGACAGCGGCGCAGATCTCGCGGTAGTGTGCATGAGACGATTGGGTCGTCGTGGGGACATCAACGATGCCCGCCCCGTAGATCCGAATATTGAACGTCTCTGCCACAATATGACAGTCAAGAAATCCTTCCCGGCAGAATGGCTTGCCCGGAATGAGAGGCTGTGCTTCAAAGTTATAATACTGACGAAAGGCAGAAATGATGCTGTCCGTCATACGCTGTAGCTTGGCTGCCATTTTGGCAATGCGGGCGTCTTCCTTGGCCTGTTTAGCGGCTTCCGCCTCAGCTACTTTCTTCCTGACCATTTCGTCAAGGGCTTTTTCTTCCTCGCGCTTTTTAGCAAACACATCATCACGGACCTCGTTCCATTCCTCAGCAGAGGTATACCCAGCTTCCTTGGCAAGGTAACGGTCAACAGAACTCAGAAAACCATCCTGTTTCGCGGAGTATTCTTTGAAACCAGTAATTCCGAATATGAAAACAGGCAGAGCTACAATTGACGCAATAACGACTTGCAGTCCTCGCTTCCTGTGGTTCTTGAACAGCATCATGATGAGGCCGACCGGCATAGCGATGAAGGCGAAAATTCCTGTGAAGCCGAAAACTGCATCCATGATAAAAACTCCCAATCAACAAAGTAAAACGGCCACCAAGTGTTCCTTGGTGACCGGGGAGTTCGAAAGCCGCAAAGAGACGACCGCACTGGCCTTTAAGCCGGAGCTCTGGACATACGCCAAAGTGCCTCCCCGGCCATAAGGCTGAGGAGGTGACATTACGGCTGACACCAGCCGCTCTTTGTGAGGTTTCGAAGCCCCGAGACCGCGCCATTTTACGCAGTCCTGAGTTGAACTTACCCTTTAGGGATGCAAGGCTCAAGGGCAATCACATGTCATGCTCAAGTAATTGAGGTGGCTGATCAGGCGGATATACCGTCGGCAAGCAGCCCAAAGCATTCATGGACATAGGACGGACATTCGCGACATTGGGAATGTGTTGTGTGATAAGTTCAGTGGCGCAGAATGCTATCGAGGCTACAAATGAATAGGGGCGCTCGGAGACGGTTATTCGTTGTCAGCATCATTCCCACCGCCATGTAGCTCAGCAAGCAAGATCCGCCGTGCATTCTGGAACTTCGGTGCCAATACTCGAACATGTCCGCTATTGGGTGGCAGCAATATGCCTCTGCGCTGAAGGCGGGCCGCTGCCTGTTGCAATCGTTGCTGAGGCGGTGGAGCACAGCCATTGCGGTTAATGATTAGGGCAAGAAGAAGCTGTTGCGCACTCGCAATGCTGCGACGGTTATCGGCATTGTCCGCCAGATCACGATACTCATCACTAACCGCTCGCATGATCTCGCGCACAAGTTCATAAGGTGGAGACTGATCTGGCAGCTCTGAGCTTTCTCCAGCAAGACCCGGGCGGATGATGTCCAAAGCCTCATTGACCTTGTTGGCTGCATCAGTCGCCGTTGCATCTATCAAGTCTGAGATAGCAGCCAGACTATCAGCAGTGTGTCGAGTATGCGGGAAGTTGCGATCCTTGCATCTTTCAGAAAGATCTGTTCGGGCTTCGATGCGAATGCGCTTGTTGGTCTTGGAGTAGATGACCAGCTCAAGCCCCTGCGCAAGATCGACACGATAGCCAATTTCATTGCCTTCCAGATAATCCGCCTGTGACCAGTCCCGGATACGCAAGTTCCGAACATGCTGGCTCAGGGTGCGGATATAGGGCCTTAGATCTTCAATGGCCTGCAAGGGATTGTCGCACTGGAACTCATGATAGTTCTCGACATCGGAGAGACTGAAGCGAGGTTCATGGCGGAGTTGCCCTTCTTCCGTCAATGGGGTTCCCAGATTGCGCCGTATCCTTTCATCAATGAAGTCGAACCATGCTTGGAAATAGTTGTCTCGCATATAACGGTAATGCGGAGGGCGTGACATCACATGGTTACGCACACCGACAATCACGTTGTCATGATCGGCAAGGGTAAACTCACCCCCGAAGCGCCCATCTGATATGCCGCGTTTCGAAGTCATCAATTGAATATTAGGATAGATGAACCCGGGTTCATTGCGATGTGATGCCACTCTCTGAAGATCCTGATGATGGATCATCCTCGTGGGGTTCAGGGTCAGCTGAGCATCTATTCGATAGCGGGTTGGTCGAAAGTGTTCAGGATTAACGGGTTCTTCTTCATCGAACTCTTGTCCTGCATCCTCTGCTGCCAGACGCCTGCGCCAATATTCAGCAAGCTCATCTCTAAGTCTATCAGCATCGGCACCGGGAAAGGGTAAGATTTGTCCACCCGGTTCGCAATGAAAATCGATGGTCCCTCGTGCAAGCGGTAATCCATGAAGCGGTCCATCCTCATCATTGATCCGTAGCTTTGTGAACTGAATGGATGTGCTGCCTTGACCGGAGGGGCGAGGATTATTGAAGATCCGTCTTGTGGCGTTATTGCGATTGCCGGGTATCGTATGCTCTTCCTCAGCGATCACACGTGCAGCATAGAGAGCTTCACCCGCCATATCGTGAAAGAGCCAGTTGCCATATGAGACACGTATTTTGTCTTGCCTAGCGGTATCAGCACGTACAGTTATTGTGTTATCAAAGATCGGTAGACGTCTATAGCTCATAGCTTCAACATCTACATCAGTAGTAGTTATGTGGAAAGTGTAAATCTGGGGTGGTTTAGAAGAGAACCCGGTCTCGTATGCACCCGCTTATCGATATGTCTCTTCGGGATGCTCAGTGAGGCAGCAAGGGCCTGCGATCCACTAGCCATAACTCTATCATAGAGAGCATTGATTGTCAAGCGCTCTCGTGCACTAACTATCTGATACTATGATACTTAATGACCTGAAAATATTGTGAACTCGGGTTCACCTCAATTGCCTTTCAGCTTGTCTTTGATGTTCTCAGGATAGAGATGGGAAAGGTCAAGCCCATCATAAGAGGTTCTGGAAACCTCGTCATGAAGACGTTCGATCAGGTAGCCCTTGCCATATGTGCTGTCCATCTTTTTATAATCGACCCAACCCATGATCGGCTCGCGTAGTTCACGGCTGACATCAGCATGTCGCAGGGCGTCGTTAAATGTATTGCGAAAGCTGTGAAAGACCTTACGTCTGGGCGTGTAAACACCAGAAGCTTTAAGGAAAGTTCGGAAGCGCTTGGAGAACTGGTCAGACATTTTGGGCGCGTCACCGCAAGGCATGTCTGGAAAGAGCCATTCTCGTCTTGTCGCTTTCACATAGTCTAGAAAGCCTATCCTGATCAACTCCGGATGGATGGGCACGTTGCGCAAGGAGTTTTTAGTTTTGAGGCGCTTAGTATATTCGCCATCCTTATAGTCAGTGCCCACTGGCTTATCATTGATGGAGAAGAAATAAATCCCTTTGGTCTTCTGAATGTCGGAACATTCGAGCTGTAATATTTCCTGCATACGCAAACCTGAGAAAGCAGAAATCAGCGGCACCCAGAAACGACTACGGCGCGGATGATTGGGACCGGGCTTGTTGACACCGTTGCCGTCATTGAGACAGCCAGTATAAAGCGGCTGATGAAAGATGGTTTGGAGCTCTTTCAAGGTGAAGGGCTCATAACCTTCCTCATGCTCGGCAAAGCTACTAGGACGGGCAGGCTTGACGACTTTGACCCGTTGCGCCGGGTTTCTTGCCAGCCAATCCTTGTCTATGGCGAACTCAAAAATCTCCCGCAGAACAGCAAGGTTCTTACTGGCCTCCGTGAAGCGCTTGGCTGGCTCACCATGCTTTTTAGCATGGGCCGCTGCCGCTTTGCGCAAGCTCATCTTTTTATAGTGACGAGAGACATAAGGGGGTATTGTCACGAATAGATCCGCGATTGACTGACATTGGTCGCGGGTCACCTTGGCAAGGGGTGTATTGCACCCTACTTCTTCCTTCAAGGCACGGCAGGCGGTTAATAGCTGGTCATATCGGGACTTGCCGACTTCCTGCTCTCGCTGGGCAAGATAGCTGTCGATCAATTTGCCAACACGGATTTCCTTGTGCGGTTTGATCTTGGCAGTGGGATCAAGGGCAGGCTGGAAGAGTGGGTTTTGCAGGGTCGGGTGCCGGTATTGAGAAACGGCTTCCAGTTTTCTCCGGGCCATTTCTGCGTTGGCTTCTGCCAACCTGTCAGCGAGCCTTTGGAAGTCAGGGTTCTTGCGCAGCTCGGCGCTAACCCGCAGCCGTTTTCGTGCGCGGGTCTTCTGCTGCCTTTTGGCGTTGGTTGGCTCGGCAAACTGGTCCCTGTCCAGAAACTTGAACTTGATGAGCTGTTGCAGCGCGGTGATGTGAAACGCGGCTTCGATATTCTGATCAGGATAGCGCCGGAGGCGGCTATTGTCTCCAGTTGCCAGAGCATCGGCATCCTCGAATGCCTCTGCCAACTCATAGACGATTTCGTCACGGTTGCTTTCCGTCACGCCCTTGCGGTAGCCACCCTGTTTTTGAACAGTTTTTTCAAGTTCATGAAAATAGGCAATGGCGATCTGATCGATTTCATGGTCGGTCAGTTCGAATTTGAACCCCGGTTCCTCGGCTGGTTTTTCTGATAGGGTCGGAGGCTTGTTTTCCAGCTCGGTCTCGAAACGCTTGATTTCAGCATCGGTCCTGACGCCGAAGGTCTTGGCTTTCTCGCAGGCTTCACGGTAATCAGCCCCGGCCAAACGCTCGACCCACTGGGTCTTGCCCACCACCTTTTGCAGCTTTTCAGGCACCCTTCGGCGGAGCTTCCAGCCCTTGTTATCACGGCTTAAATATTGCTGTTTAGGCATGTCCTGCATGCCTCTTGTGTACCACCGTTGTGTACCACTTTTCAATAAAGAGCCCTTGAAAAACAAGGTCTTTCAGCAATATCAATGATTTAAGGGAAACTTGGTAGCGGAGGAGGGACTTGAACCCCCGACACGCGGATTATGATTCCGCTGCTCTAACCAACTGAGCTACTCCGCCAGACCATATATGCACTCTCTTGAGCGAGGCTGATGTGGCTTATAGGGTTCCCTATCCTGTCTGTCAAGCGAGGTTTGAGTGGGGCTGTGAGAATCCACTGCTTTGTGAATAATACCAAAAGCATGAAGGATTTTGTTGGGCTGAAGCGGTTGCCCCGATTGTCTTGGTGTTGTGATTTTATGCAGGGGCTGACAAATGTTGTGATCTGGGTTAAGCCATGATTGTGATTGTTTGACTGTCATCCTTGGCAAAGGGGCCATTGAAGGGAAACGACTATATGTCCAGAGCACCGGGATCGAGCGGGGAGAAAACCCTTAAAGCCATTTATGAAGCCGGGATTGAGCTGATTTATCAGCATGGATATGAGGCGGTTTCCTTGCGGCAATTGGCGGGGGCCGTGGGGATACAGGCTGGCTCTCTCTACAATCATATTGCCTCCAAGCAGGATCTTTTGTTCAAGTTGCTGCATTCCATTGTGCTGGAGCTGAATGAGCAGTTGGATGAGGCATTGGCCGATATTGACGACCCGGAAGAGGCGATGCGTGCTTTTGTGCGCTATCACATCACCTGGTATACGGCGCGCAAGCAAAAAGTCTTTATTGGCAATATGGAATTGCGCAGCTTGAAGGCGGAAAATTATACCAAGATTGTGGCCTTGCGCCGCCGGTATGAATTGCGTTTGAAAGACATTATTGATCAAGGGATTGAACAAGGCTGCTGGTCCATGCCCGATAGCCGGATCTCGGCGCGGGCCTTGATTGCCATGTTAAGCGGTGTCTGTGGCTGGTATAATCCTGATGGCCAATATTCCATTGAAGAAATGGTCGACATTTATACCGAGATTGTTTTCAATGGGCTTGGTAAGTCTTCTGGCGCTGCGTGAGCTGTGGCTTTGTTTGCGGCAGAAAAGCTGGCCGTAAGCCCAGTTTTTTATGGGCTTGTGTGAGCATCATGATAGCTTGTGTGGTGGTGCCAATGGTGGTGGCAAGGGCTGCGCCATATATGCCCCAGATGGGGATCAGCAACAGATTGAAACTGATATTGATGGCCATGGCGATGAAAGCCGATTTGGCGGTTGATTTTTCTTCTCCCGCCATATTGAGCAGATTTTGAACGGGGCCAGCTGCGCCCTGTATGACCAATCCAACAGATAGAATGGCGATGACCGGCAGGCCCTGATCATAATCGGGGCCAAATAATGCCAGAATATAGGGTGCTGCTATTATGATCAAAACGGCTGTTGCCAGTGAAGGCCAGAGGGTCCAGTGGGTCATTTTGCGATAGAGAGCATTGATCTGCGCCATATCTGTTTGCGTGGCGAACAGATCGGCAAAGGGGCGGGCGGCGACCAGACTGGTGGCAAAATGGATATAGGCGACCAATGCCAGTGTTTTGACCGAGGCATAATAGATGGCGATTGGTTCGGGGCCGAGCAAAAGGCCCAGCAAGATGATATCGGCATTGATGGTGATGAGATAAAATCCATCCAGTAGCACCAAAGGCCCTGCTGTTTTGAACCAATATCTTGCCTGTTCAGGGCGGGCTTTTTTGATCTTTGTGTCAGGGCCCCATTCTGCTTTCATGGCCTTGTTTGCCCCAATCACCTGTATGATGGTTACCAAAGCTGTGGCGATAAGGGCCGCTTGCATGGCGGTGGTGGCTGTTGTTGGCAAGCCGGATATGCTGGCGATGATAAGGCCAAGCGCCACAAGTAAAGGGCGCAGAATGAAGGAAGGCAAAAGCGCGGTCAAAATGCGCGAGCGGGCCAAGGCTGCCCCTTCATAAATTTCTCCCAAGGCGAAAAGCGGCAAACAGGCCATGCCCAGATAGATAGGCCAAAGCTGCGTCTGGTCCAGCCAATTTGAGAAGAGATAGGTGCCTGACAGGCCAAGGATGGCAAAAAGCGAGGCAAAGCCAAGGGCTGTATCGCGGGCGGTGATCACAAAGGTGCGGGCTGTTTGTGTCTGTGCCTTGATGCTATAGCCGGGCAGAAAACGCAAAATGGCTGTGTTGAAGCCCATACAGGCAAATTGACTGAGCATGATGACCCAAACCCATACCAAGGCATAAAGGCCATAGTCTTTTTGCCCCAAGAGCCGTGCCAACAGGATTTGCACAAGATAGAGCAAACCAGCCCCGGCCAGACGAATGGCAAAGGTCAGCATGGCTTGCTGCTTGATTGCCTTGTCCCGGTTGGGCGGCGCATCTGTGTTGGTTGGGCTTGATGTCATACTGATTGGATGATGTTTGTTATCTTTGGTCTATAGCTTTTGCTGTCCCAGTTTTAACAGCAAAGCTTTAATGTCTGGTTGTTTTATGGCCGGGCATGATATGCAGATTTATGAGTTTACGTTCTAGGGTGGTGGGCGTGAGAAAAGGAAACCGGATTATGGCGCAGACACAGCTTAATTTTGTTCAAATGGGGCCCGACACTGGTGACTTGGTGGTGTTCATTCATGGCTTTGCGGGGGATTTGAGCGGCTGGGGCAATTTGCAGGTTGGGTTGTCTTCTTCTCTTCGCTCTATTGCTTTTGATTTGCCCGGCCATGGTGGCTCGCTTGCCTATCCGCATGATTGCAATGCCATGGTGGCGGCCAAGGCGATTTTGGCAGATCTTGAGGCTTTGGGGGAGCGGCGGGTGCATTTGGTCGGCCATTCTTTGGGCGGCGCGGTTGCAACGCTGATGGGCTTTAAACAACCGGAGCTGGTGGCCTCTATGACTTTGCTGGCCCCGGGGGGATTTGGGCCTGAAATCAACCATACTTTGCTGCGCCATTATGCAAAGGCGCGGGAGGTTGAGCAGGTCCATATTTTGCTGGAGCAATTTTTTGGTTGGGACTTTGATGTGCCCAAAAGTCTGGCTGAGCATGTGGCGGCTTTTCGTCAGACGCCAGGGGCTTTGGAGGCGGTTCAGGCAACGGCAGACGCTATCTTGGATGGTAAGGGTCAAAAATGCTTGCCAATTGCGCAATTAGCGAGCTTTTCCTGTCCGGTGAAAGTGATTTGGGGCACACAGGATCGGGTTTTGCCAACACGCCAAAGTCATAAATTGCCGGGTTTGGTTGCAACTCATGTGTTTGAAGGGGTTGGGCATATGCCCCATCTTGAATGCGCGCGCGAGGTGTTGGCGCTGATCCGGCAAAATGTTGCAGCTGGCCGATGAGCTGATTTTGATTTGAGACATTTTGCCTGCTTTTTGCCTTAAATGATGTTAAGACTTTGTTTAGCTTTTGTTGAGCTGTCTTTGGATTGTCTTTTGGGTTGCTAGACCCTGTGTCTGATCCTTGTATGGTCGCGGCTTGACGAGTGGGTTTTAGAGACAGGCAAAGAGGTGTCGATCATGGAAGAGCAGAAAAAAGCCTCGCCAAAGCGTAGCTTGAAGCGGGCTGTTCGTGAGGTGCGCCTGAAAGATGTTGATCAGGACAGCGTTGTGGTTGAACTGGGAGATACGGAACGGGCCAGACTTGAGCTTCTTGATGAAGCGTTGGAAGAGGTGCGCGCCGAATTGCCGGAGGACATGGAACAGGCGCTTTTGCGCATTGTGCCGGGGTCCAAGCCGCGCTTTTGGGTCGATCTTCTTGGCTTTGTCGAAATGGGCCGGGACAAACGCCACTATCGCTTTGTCAAGGATACACGCATGGGCCGGGTGCTGATCAAAGAGAGCCATGATGTTGAGATCATGGCCGATTGTGTGACGCATTATCTGGCCCGTCGGATCATTGAGCGGGAAAAAGCGCTTGAGAGCGATGATTTGATGGACAAGCTTGGAAATGTGGCGGCGGAACCTGCGACAGATCTTGTTGCCTCACAGGCTGGGACAGGGGATGAGGGACGCAAAAATGGCGGCAGTGGATTGCTGACATTTTTGATTGGTGTTTTGTTCGGTGTTGCCGGGTTGCTGGCCTATGCTTGGTATGCGCCATCGCCATTTTGATATTACAGCAATGAGACATTCAGCAGGTCTTTGATTGGGTCTCCCGGTTTGCTAAATCCGCGCTGTTGCATGGTGCAGTGCCAGTTGCCTGCCTCGCCTGAAATATGAAAGAGATTATAGGCGGAGGCTGGTTTATGACCACCCGGATTTTGTGAGGCACTGGGCACGCAAATAACTGGCACCTCTTTCTCAGGGCCTTTGATGGTGGTGCGGGTGTTCAAATGGGTGTGGCCGTGCAAAATCAAGTCTGCCCCCTGTTGCTGTATCACGCGTCTGAACAAGGATGCCCCAATCAGGCGTTTGTGCCAGTGGGTTGCTTTGGGCGCGGGGGGATGATGGATCATCACCACGCGGAATAATCCCTGATTTTTTGCATAAATGAGCTGTTCTGCCAATCGTTGCGCCTGTTTGCTGCGGAAATAGCCCGTTGCCATCAAGGGCATGGTTGCGCGGGCAGAATTGACGCCGATCAGGGCAAGGGGGCCGCGTGTGCGCATGGTGGGAAAATTGATGCGATTGGCCAGATGCTGGTCTGATGCCATATAATCCAGCCAGCTTTGTTCGGCCTTTAAGCGAGAGCCGGGTACATAGGCGTCGTGATTGCCCTGCACAACGGATATCCAGTCTGCCGCTCCAAGGCTTTGCAGCCATTTTTGAGCATTGAGAATTTCCTGCGGCAGCGCCAGATTGACCAAATCGCCGGTGATTGCCAGATGGTCGGGCTGTTTGGCCTTTAAATCTGCGATCAAGTCATCCAGAACAGATGTGGTCATGACCCCTTTTCGGTTTCTGCGCCAATTGACATAACCAAAGATACGTTTGTTGGCCAATTGTAGGCCAGATGGCTCTGGCAAAGGGCCAAGATGGGGGTCGGATATATGAGCAAGCGTAAACATGGTTCTGCGATTACCCTTTTGGGGCCAATGCGTCCAGTTTTCTTTTGTCGGGTTGCACATTTACAAGGAGAGGCGTCTTATTCTGTCGGGTTTTGACAGTTGGACTTTTAAGAAGATGGTGACCAGTTGGCAGAGAGGCAGATTATGCTGGGAGGATCATAATCGTGTCCAAGTCCCAAAAGCTGGATGGGAACAGGGCCGTTGTTTGGGGGAGGATGGCCCTTAAATCTGTCCAACTGGTCATCATTTCGTGATGTGGAGGGGCCCACATCTTAAGGAATCCAAGGTGCGTCTTTTTAGGCGCGTCTTTTTAAAAAGTCTGCATCTTTTCAAAAAGGGCCAAGTTTCCTCTTCTGGCCGGTTACACCACGTTTTCCGGCCAAAATTCTTGTCACCTTATCCAGTGGCTATATGCCACAGTGATAGGATTTAGTTCATTGGGTTCAACAGAGTGTTGACGACACGACGGTCGGTCATGTCAATCGCTGGACGCCAATGGAACCGTTCTGCTTTGCGTGCTTTTTTAAAAAATTTCATCATAACCGCATCTCCTGCTATCAGGATCGTGCCGATTGGTGTGTCGGCATATTGAAAAAAGTTGGTGTCTTATTTCCAATTTTCAACAAATTGTGTAGTGCTAATTTCGCAAAGCTTTCATGCTGAAATTGCATAGGTCAAAAAATATAATGATTTTAAGACACTTGGCTCGAAAAGGGTGGTCTTTGCCACTGCCAACACGCTTGTTGCGGCTTGGTATTTGGCTGCGGGCGCGGTTCAATGGCGTGAGCCTTGGGGTGCGGCTGATTGTTCAAGATGAAGCAGGGCGCATTTTGTTGGTGCGTCACAGCTATGTCAAAGGCTGGTTTTTGCCCGGTGGCGGTGTCACGCCCGGGGAGGCGCCGATGCAGGCGGCAAAACGCGAATTGCTGGAAGAGACGGGCATTGAGGCGTTGAGTATGCCTCACTTGTTTGGATGTTATTTGAGCAATCGCGCCAATATTCGCGATTATATTCTGTGTTATCGCATTGCGCATTGGCGGCGTGAGCGGGATGATGCGGATTTGCAAGATGGCGAGATTGCGGAAAGTGGCTTTTTTGATTTGCACGCTTTGCCTGAAGGGATCAGCGCTGCCACACAGAACCGACTTGAGGAATTGATGGGGACGCGAGAGCGTGCAGATTATTGGTGATGGTGTATTCTGCTTTTAAAATTATTATAACAGCATAATATTTTGAAAAATAAATCTGAATATTATAAAATATTGTATAGACAGTTTCCGGCTCTTTGTGCTAGTGGACTTTGTTATGAGTTTACGTCCTGATTAGGTCATGCACATGTTGCGACGATAAAGATATATCCAGCCTGTTTGTCCCAATGATCGGGGTGCCTTATCACTGTCTTGTGTGATAGGGCCTGATTGTTGTGCGGCATCTTCTCTTCTCTTCTCTTCTCTTCTCTTCTCAATCGAGAGCCTTTCTCCTTTTATCTTCTATCATGATGCCCGCTTGCCGGGTTTGAGATCTTGTCATGTGCCAGCCAGACTTTCAGCTACAGCCAGAATTGCCGCTTCATTTTGATGCTATTGAACAGTTGCATGAGGAGGCATTTGGCCCCGGTCGCTTTGCCCGTACGGCCTTTCGTGTGCGCGAGTCGGTTGGCTCTTTGCCACAATTGAGCTTTGTAGCGCTCAGCCAAGGGCATTTGGCGGGATCGGTGCGTTTGTCGCCTGTGCGCATTGGGGCTTGCAAAGCCTTGCTTTTGGGGCCTTTGGCGGTGCATCCGGCCTTTAAACATAAGGGGGCGGGCGGATTGTTGATGAAAAAGGCGATAGAGACTGCGAAAAGCCTGCCCTTTTGCGCCATTTTGTTGGTTGGGGATTATGACTATTACAAGCGTTTTGGGTTTGAGCGGGTGCCAATGGGCAGCATGAGCTTGCCCGGCCCTGTTGATCCGGCGCGTTTGCTGCTTTTGCCTTTGAGGGAAGAGGTTGAGGCTTGCAAGGGTTTGGTGCGAGCGGATCCATCCGCCTTGGGATAATGGGAACAAGGCAATGGCTTGCTTTGCCGGGTTGGTGTTTCCTATAGTGATTGGACAAGATCGATCCGGGACGAGATTTTATGAGTGAGATAGACAAGCAGGGATCTTTGGATTCCGCTCCTATGACAGACATGCCAGATGGCCTGAAGGCCTTGATGAGCCGGGCGGGTAAGGACAAGGGTATGCCGCCGGTGCATTTGTGGAATCCTGATTTTTGTGGGGATCTGGATATGCGCATTGCCTCTGACGGGACGTGGTTTTATCTGGGGTCTCCCATTGGCCGCGAGGCCTTGGTGCGTTTGTTTGCTTCTGTTTTGCGCAAAGATGACGATGGCAAGACCTATTTGGTGACGCCGGTCGAGAAAATCGGCATCCTTGTTGAAGATGCGCATTTTCAGGCTGTGGAAATGGCCAGAAAGCCATCAGATGCCGGGGATATTTTGACCTTTCGCACCAATGTGGGCGATTTGGTTTTGGTTGATCAGGAGCATCCCTTTCGCTTTGAGCTGGAAGATGGCACGGCTGGTTTGAAAGCCTATATCTCTGTGCGGGGCAATCTAGAAGCGCGTCTGACGCGGGCCTTGATGTATGATTTGGTGGAGCTGGCGCAAGAGGGCACGGGCGTGCATCAAGGGCAGTTTGGGGTGATGAGCGCCGGGATTTTCTATCCCATTTGTTCGATGGAGGCGTTGAATGCCTTTGAGGCGGCGCTTGCATGAGTTCTGCTCTTTTGTCCGATTTGCAAAATAGGACCCGTCACCCGCTTTTTTCTGCCAATGGATTTCGGGATTTGGCACAGGCGGCTTTGCTCCAAACAATTGATCAAGAGGGTGGAATGTTGGGGCAGGATCTGGCACCGATCAAGGATCTGGCTTGGCATGAGGGCGAGGTTTTGCAGTTAAAGGATGCCGCTGTTCTGATTGGTGTTGTGGATCGGGGAGAGGATGCAACCATTTTGCTGACCCAGCGCACCAATCATTTGCCCTCTCATGCCGGACAGATTGCTTTTCCCGGTGGCAAAGTGGATGAGGGCGATAGCAGTGTGATCAGCACGGCCCTGCGAGAGACGGACGAGGAAACCGGTATATCAGGAGAGTTTATCGAGCCTTTTGGGCAATTGCGGCCTTATATTTCTTCAACGGGCTATCGGATTTTTCCTGTCTTGTCTGTTATCAAGCCGGGCTTTACGCCTCTTCCCAATCCGGGGGAAGTGTCGGATATTTTTGAAGTGCCTTTGCGCTTTTTAATGGATCCGGCCAATCATTTGCAAAAAAGTGCGCAATGGCGCGGAAAAATGCGCGGATATTTTGCAATGCCTTATGAGCAATACTATATCTGGG
>JAOXSG010000413.1 GCA_025800105.1 Cohaesibacter sp.
GGCTTCAGGTGTATTATTCTAACTAACAAGAGAAATCTTCAGTTTGGCTATTAAAGGGTCATTAAGGGCTGAATAATTTTTGCGAGACAGGTTAAGAGAGGTATATTGTACAAAAGCAAGAGAGGATAGGTTCCATGAAAAGATCAACGAGCACTCCGTTATCCTCTGTTATGGCTTCTTTCCTTTTAGGGTTTTCCCACCTTCACTACAAAAAAGGCGAGAAAATTCACCTCACTAATACAATATGATTCTATAGCTGTTTGAAGGAATAGCTGTTTATTCATTATTTTTGAGGTCCTGAATATGAGGCATCATTCTCGCACGGCATTTAGCAGAACGCCTGCATAAACAGCGCCATTTTCAGCGGAAGTGACCGAAGAGCAATCCATAGATTGCGGCCAGCAGGCAGCCGAGTGCTTTACTCCGGCTGTCCTCACTACACCTGCTATTGTAAATATCCAATATCACGGGAACCAGCTCGGCGAGACTGGAGCGAGCAAACAAGCCGAGGGGGACCTGGGGGAAAGGCGGGATTTTTTATCGGGCTTGCGCCCTCGTTCCTCGTGGCTCGCGGCTCGCAAAATGGCGCCCGGCGCCCATGTTTTCGGATCGCGATGATCCAGACTGATAGAAAGAGACTGCTTGCAGCCTGTCTTCAGTTTGGAGGAAAGCGTTGGCGCGTTATCCCCGGCGGGGATTCCGTTGTGAAAGTGGCGGGGATATGATGCTCGCCAGAAATTTTGAATTAAGGCCCTAAGGGAGACCAATCGGGGTGTGGCTCAAGCATTTTCTACCCGTTTACGAGCAACCCTAAAAGTTACGTTGATAGCTAAAAATATTACCGACACCCGCAAGAGAGAATATGAGCATCCCCGGCCCTTTGAATTGAGAGTACCCCCTCCGAGTGCGTTACCTATTAGACTAAAAGCCCCCATATATTTCACTAAGAGACCCTTTGGTATTCTATAAGAAGAATGGGCCTTCAATGAGGAATAGGCAATAAGGCTTCATGATCAGTGACGAGCAAACAATATACCTTCTCCCCAACTTCCGCACTGGCCAAACGACAGACCGC
>JAOXSG010000452.1 GCA_025800105.1 Cohaesibacter sp.
CCCTCTCTTAACAGGTCACTCTGTCCACCCCCTGCTCACTCAACCTGGGGATCTATCATATCAATTTATTGACAATGGCCATAAGAAACTCCGACGAATCATTCAACACCCCCATTGACCTCCACTACGTCCTGCGATCACCCCGCAATTCATGGAGACGGTTTCACGAAGGGGCTCAACTCCTTCTCAACTTTCTTTTGGGAGGGGATCGTATCGGTCGGGTCCACATCCAATGTATAACCTCCTACACCAATGGGGACACCTTCCTGATCAACATCCATCAAACCGTGGTTCGGATTGGATCTCACATCACCCGTCAATGCTCACATTGCAACACCTTCCACACCGTGCGTCTCCCCCCATCAACCCATATTCGCCCCCCACTCTATATGACCCCAGATGTCTCACTGTCTGATTTTTCCCGTTCCAGATTACACATCCAATGCCCTGCGGACGACCCCTAGGCATCTTTTACATCGTTCTGTTAAAGAAGACCCTAAGCAATCCAACTGATGAACTCAATTCCCG
>JAOXSG010000454.1 GCA_025800105.1 Cohaesibacter sp.
ATTGGTGCAATCCTGGAACAGGATTTTGGAATGGGCTTGCAGCCTATAGCGTTCTCTAGCAGGAAGCTCAATTCCACTGAAATACGCTACTCAGCGTATGAAAGGGAATTACTAGGAATCGTTTGGGCGATTGGTCAATGGAAACATTATTTCCAGGCTAATCATCCAATAGTTATACAGACTGATCATGCCCCACTTCGACATTTACCCAGTCAGACCGCTGTCAACAGCAGAGTCTGGAAGTGGCTGGCGGTCTTGCAGGGTTATGATGTGGATATACGTCATATCCCTGGGAAGAAAAACCCTGCGGACTCACTCAGTCGCCAACAAGTGGCTGATGCGTTGGTACGCAAGACTTCTGTTACCGACGCAAATGCTAGCTATGTGCAAAAGCTGCGGGTGGCAGAAAATGCCACTGATGAAGAAGTGCAGGCTGCACTGCATAAGTTATTCAAATCAAGCCTTCAAGCTCAATCAATTACAGTTGACCAAGCCCAAGACCAAGCGCAATTCAATGCAATCCAAGATCAAGAATGCCCTCAAGGCACAATAAGGTTGGCTTCAATACTGGCATCTACCGTGATCTCTAAGGTCCGGTTAGATGATGAAATAAAGGATTCAATTGTCTCAGCTCTCCAGCATGAGGATCCTTATGCGGAGATTTTGACCCGACTGCAAGGGGGAATGAGACAGGTCACGTCTAATAACGTGACCTACAAATTTTTGAATTCTTTATTGTTTATTCATGACCAGAATCAAGATGTCAATCTTGATTTCTGGCGAATTATTGTACCGGATGATAAGGGAGTAAAGACGCGCATTATTCGGGAGTTGCACAGCACTCCATACAACGTGCACCCTGGCGTCCAGAGGACCATTGGCAGGGTCCGTCAGTCATTCTACTGGAAAGGGATGACGGGAGACATTCGGCAATTTGTGGATAATTGCCCGGTGTGTCAGATGGAAAAATCTGACCACCAACCAGCCAAAGGCAGGCTAATGTCTACCCAGATTCCGGAGGAAAAATGGAAAGAGATTTCCATTGACTTTGTGACGGATCTGCCATTGACCCAAGGACGAAAAGACACCATACTGACCATTGTGGA
>JAOXSG010000466.1 GCA_025800105.1 Cohaesibacter sp.
GCCAGAGATGTTGTGGAAGATGGAACGAAAATAAAATGCCCCGGGATCGACAAACTTCTCTCGAGTGTCCACATAAAGAAATTGTTCAACGAGGGAAAATTGTCCTCCTCTGAAGAAAGGTCATTGCAAGAGCTCTGTTCCCAGTACAACGTCGACGAGACTGCGTGTAAAATATATGTAGAGCACCTTGAGTTCTTGGATGCAAAGGCGAAAAAAAGAGCAAGAGAAAGGAACATACTTTCGTCTAACATTTCTTGGAAAAATGAAAAAGATGTGGAAGCGCTTATGAACAACCAGCTGAAAATGTATTTGAAACAACATGGTCTCAAGATACGCGGACGTAAGGCTGATTTAACTAAACGAGTTCTGAGCCATGCACGAGGAAATGCTGCCAGAGATGTTCTGGAAGATGAGGAAGTTCTAAATAACTCGAGCGAGGACGACACATCTGCAGAGTCAAGTGATTCCAATGCAGAGAACTTGTACGTTGAAGAGTCGTTTGAAGTACTTTTTGTGCCTGG
>JAOXSG010000478.1 GCA_025800105.1 Cohaesibacter sp.
CCCACTGGTCCCATTGCTCCATCCCTTCCTGGTGGTCCAGTCCTACCCCTTTGACCTCTATGTCCTCGTGGTCCCCTACGACCATCTCCAGCATTTCCTTCTCCAGAAGGATCATCTGGATCCTCCGGGGGACCCCCTGTATCCTTTTTAATGTTCCCTTGGCCACTATCCCATATTGATGGCCTTGCCCTACTGGCTGAAACTTGACTACTGGAGGTTACTGATTCAGTCTCTTCATCAGTATCATTCTCCTCATCCTGCTCCTTCAATTCATCATCCCCTTTATCATCTGGAGGGCCTCTTCTACCTGGCGGTGGAGTTCCTCCCCCTCCCCCTGGAGCTATGCCCCCCATTGGATATTGATGAGCCAACCCAATCATTCCCGACCTGGTTGCCCTCCTCTGTTCTTGAATTCCTTGTTTAGAGAGTCCCTGACTAGGTGCTGATCTTCTATTATCTGACTCTCCCCCCCTTGAGAGAGGGTCTTGAGGAGGGGGCAATTGTCTTGGGACTTCATGCCTCTCCCAATCCTGTAAGTGTTGGTATTCACCCAACCTCCTCTGAGCTAATGCATCAGCTTGCTCCCTAATGTATTGTTGCATTACTGGACAGTCTCTATAATCATGGGTATTACCTCCACAAAAGGAACACATTATTTCACTTGGGGTTATCATTGGTTGTGGTATATACCCACCATGCAATGGGCGCTGATACCCTTGCCTCCCGTCTAATCTTTGCGGGGAAGGTGTTTTTACTCCTCCCTCCTCCTTTTCAGACGATATGGTGGAATCACTCTCCTGCTCCCTTGTCATGATACCAGCTACTATTTTAACTTTTCCCCTCTTTTTGGTATTCCTCTGGTTCTTTTTCGCCTCTCTTGCAGCTATCTCCTGATTTGCTGCTCGTTGAGGACAAGCTGCATACCGGTGATCTTGGGCTTGGCAATAAGTGCATAACCCAATGTTATCTTTTATAGCTACATACTGGCAATCATTTGCATGTTCTCGGGTGGTAGTTCCACAAGATCTACATTCCCCTGTTATCACAGGTGGATTTCTCACATTTGGGCAATATATATTGAAGGGATGCGATTCCCC
>JAOXSG010000494.1 GCA_025800105.1 Cohaesibacter sp.
GAAAGCTGATGGTGTAATTCGACGGTTCTGCAAAGGTAACAGCGGCGAAAGATAAAACAACTGATGATTGATGATGTATGTGGATTTGATTGAGCTGGAGATTCACACAAAGAACACCGTCTGATCACACTCGTGGCGCAAAGCAGCCAATCAAGTTGATTTGATTCCAACTACTCAACCAAAAACACGCGCAACACAAATGATTGATGAATGAAAATTGAATGACGTGCAAAGTGGAATCTAAGACTGACACTAAGCAACTGTACAAAAATCCGAAATGCAAAGACCACGAAGAGGCAGAGTCAACTGCAGCTAATCGTCCCAATCAATACAACCTGAAATAAAATTCACGAAGAGGCAGATTCAACTGCAGCTAATCGTCCCAATCAATGCAACCTGAAATAAAAACCACGAAGAGGCAGATTTAACTGCAGCTAATCGTATCCCTCAATCTCGCCCCCGTTCCAAGAATTCGCGAATCTTCGGCAAATGTTGCTCGACGTTCCAAGCCGAATCAAACTCCTCGCAGGCCGGTTTACGAGGC
>JAOXSG010000499.1 GCA_025800105.1 Cohaesibacter sp.
TGGCCATATCAGGGCCAACAATGGCGCGCATGGCAGAGGCTTCCCGTGCGGAGCAAACAATACCACTCATACCAGCTTTGCGCGCATCTGCCGCCCGCTTTGCCACCAGCTCACTTGCACGCATCGGATAGCCGGCATTGGCAAGATCAGCGTCATCCATGGAGGTCAGCACAGTCACGCCCAAAAGGCCCAACTTGCTGTCCCCGCGCCCTTTCACAGCGGCACGCATGGCCTTTGGGTAGGCATGAATGGTTAGGAATTTGGCGCCCATATCGCAAATAGAAACCACACCCTTTTCAATCGTATTGTCGATATCAAGAAGCTTCAAATCCATAAAGACATCTTTGCCATCATCAATCAAATCTCGCGCCAGATCAAAGCCACCAGCATATCCCAGCTGGTAGCCGATTTTATAAAAGGAGACGCTCTCGCCAAGATCATCAATGATAGTGCGTGCCTCATCAAGATTTGGAACATCCAGAGGCACAATCAGACGGTCCCGCGGACTAAGGCTAGACATGGCAATCTCCATTATGGCATGTTTGAGGGCAAAATTTGCCCTTCTCTACACGCTTTTCAGGCTCAGTCCAAGTCCAAGTCCAAGTCCAAGCAGCTTAAACCCCAGTCTGGA
>JAOXSG010000533.1 GCA_025800105.1 Cohaesibacter sp.
CCATCGGATCATATTTGGAGTTGGCAATTTTTCGAGAGGATTTTTTGTCTGCAGCGAGCGTAAATGTTTGATTTTCGTGAGTGTTTTATTTTGTTTTTATTTGCTCAGGCTATAAATTAAATTCGCCACATTACGTCACGGGAAAGCAGGCCCCGGCCTGTTTTCATTAGGGGCTTTCCCGACTTTCCAAAGTCACGATTTTCGTCACGGATGCTTGTATGTTGAATCCAGGGAGGGAGGGAGAGGAGGATTGAAGCGATTCGTTACCGTTGCTGCTTGAAAATTTTTGAAAATTTCTTGTTTGTGACTAAAGATTGAAGGAGCTACATCAAACTATCCTAACTTTAGTGGTAGGCAACTTAACCCATTGACAGTGTTGTCTTTATCAATGTTGAAAGGGAAGATATAACCTAAAATTCACAAAGAGAAAACAAATCACAGTCACTAATACTCCCTCCTGGATGGGATGCTATTCCATCACAGGGTACCCAGCATGAAGCAACTAGGAGTATCACTACTCTCCCCCCCCCCCCGATGGGAGGCTATTCCAGTACAGGATACCCAGCATGAATTGACTCGCAGTATGACTACTCCCTCCTGGATGGGATGTTAGTCCATCACAGGGTACCCAGCATGAAGCAACTAGGAGCACTTTTACTCCCCTTCCCC
>JAOXSG010000535.1 GCA_025800105.1 Cohaesibacter sp.
AATTAAGTCATAAACACTGCATGAAAAGCTCTAGCTATGGGCCGGGTTGCACTAGACCAAATTCAAATATTTGCTTGTTTTTGGCGCTAAAATTTTTTACAAAAATTTGGCAGGCTCCAATTTTGTAAGACAATGGCGAAACATGCATTGTTTAATTGTTCAAAATCACTGAGCCCGGGAGCCCATTGTAATGGGCTCCTGCTGAGCCCTAAAACGTTCATGAAAGCAGGGCACACAGCACTGTACTTTATTTGAATAAAGAAAAAGGTGTTATTATTTTAGCCACGGTTTAGATATACGTTTGCTTTGAGAATGCAGAAAACACTCCCAATATGAATATAAGTTACGTTTTGTATATATCAAAAATTTTCCACAGTGTTTTTGAAAGCGTATCATTGTCGGATGGGACGATAATTCAAATATGAATCAAAGCTCACGTGCTGCAACTGAAAATTTTGTTTTTCTCAAGGCAGCAAACAATGGTTCATTAAAAGCCAATTGTTGTTTTGAGTCAAGAACGCGATGGAATGCATTGGCAAAAAAGTTGGCCTGCCTCAAGGCAGGAAAACTGCATCTTTGAAGTTTGGCCTGTTGGACCAATTTTTTTCATTTTCATCAATGGGGGTTGCACTTGTTTTTATGAAGAAAAAAACAAAAATTATCGCACGCGCAACGCGAGCCAATCACAAGACGGCGGCTTCCTTGAAGATTTTTTTGCTGTTTGCCCAGAAACATGGGTTGCACTTGACACAGCTAATTTGGTCACAT
>JAOXSG010000554.1 GCA_025800105.1 Cohaesibacter sp.
TTGTTGATCGCCTCTTCATCCTCACCATGACGCTGAGAGGCCGTGAAACCCATCACCTGCTTGTCCATCTCTGCCGCACCGGCATTGGTGGTCATGATCAAAATGACATTGCGAAAATCAACTTTCTTGCCGTTATGATCCGTCAGCTTGCCATGATCCATGACCTGCAACAGAATGTTGAACAAATCAGGATGGGCTTTTTCCACTTCATCCAACAACAGAACGCAATGAGGATGCTGATCCACACCATCGGTCAGCAAGCCACCCTGATCAAAACCGACATAACCCGGAGGTGCCCCAATCAGGCGTGAAATGGTATGCCGCTCCATATATTCCGACATATCAAACCGCAGCAATTCAACCCCAAGCAATTCCGCCAACTGGCGGGCAACCTCTGTTTTGCCAACCCCCGTTGGACCGGAAAACAGATAATTGCCAATCGGCTTTTCAGGTTCACGCAAGCCCGCCCGCGCCAGCTTGATTTGCGATGTCAGAGCATCAATCGCCAGATCCTGCCCATAAACAACCCGTTTCAGATTGACTTCCAGATGCTGCAACACCTCTTTGTCATCCTTGGAAATCGTTTTGGGCGGAATACGGGCCATGGTCGCAATCGTCGCTTCCACTTCCTTGACGGAAATGGTCTTGCGCCGCTTGCTTTCTGCCAGAAGTTGCTGGGCTGCCCCGGTTTCATCAATCACATCAATGGCCTTATCCGGCAATTTACGATCATGAATATAGCGCGCGGACAATTCAACCGCCGACTGAATGGCATCATTGGAATATTTGACGCTGTGATAATCCTCAAAATAGGGCTTCAGGCCTTTGAGGATATCAATGGCATCAGGAATGCTCGGCTCATGCACATCAATTTTCTGAAAACGCCGCACTAGCGCCCGGTCTTTCTCGAAAAATTGCCGATATTCTTTGTAAGTGGTCGACCCCATACAGCGCAAAACACCGGAAGCCAAAGCAGGTTTGAGCAAATTGGACGCATCCATCGCCCCACCAGATGTCGCCCCGGCTCCAATCACAGTATGAATTTCATCGATGAAGAGAATAGCACCTTCAAACTCTTCAATCTCTTTCATCACCCGCTTCAAACGCTCTTCAAAGTCACCCCGATAGCGCGTACCGGCCAACAAAGTACCCATATCAAGCGAGAAGATGGTGGCATCTTTCAACACATCAGGCACTTTTTCATCAATGATGCGCTTGGCCAAGCCTTCCGCAATGGCGGTTTTGCCAACACCGGGATCGCCAACAAATAGCGGATTATTCTTCGAGCGGCGGCACAAAACCTGAATGGTGCGCTGAATTTCTGCATCCCGGCCAATCAGAATATCAATTTTGCCGCTGCGCGCCTTCTCATTCAGATTAACGGCATAGGCTTTCAACGCCTCAGGCGCGCCCTGCCCATCCTCGTCCTCATCATCCGTGGAAAAAGCAAAATCATCGTCCTCATCATCCAGACCGCTAGACAGCCCATCCCCTTCAAAACCCGGACTTTTGGCAATGCCATGGGAGATATAATTGACCGCATCATAGCGCGTCATATCCTGATCATGCAGGAAAAAGGCTGCATGGCTCTCGCGCTCGGCAAAAATGGCAACCAGAACATTCGCCCCCGTCACCTCTTCCCGGCCAGAAGACTGAACATGAATAACCGCGCGCTGAATCACCCGCTGGAATCCGGCGGTCGGCTTGGCATCATCATCACCCTGCTGCACCAGATTGGACAATTCATTGTCAATATAATCGGTAAGATTGGACTCCAACACTTTGAGATCAACACCGCAGGCACGCATCACCGCAGCCGCGTCACTGTCTTCGACCAGCGCCAACAGCAAATGTTCCAGTGTCGCATATTCCTGATGCCGCTCATTGGCAGACATCAAGGCCTTATGCAGAGCCATTTCAAGAGAGTTGGAAAATGATGGCACGAGCGCTCCTCACTTTTTTTCCATAACACATTGCAGCGGATGTTGGTGTTGATGGGCAAAATTCATCACCTGCGACACCTTGGTCTCCGCCACTTCATAGGTAAAGACGCCACATTCTCCCACACCATGGTGATGCACATGCAACATGATGCGCGTTGCGTCTTCCCTTCCCTTGTTGAAAAAAGCTTCCAGCACATGAACCACAAACTCCATGGGCGTGAAATCGTCATTCAACAACAGAACACGATACATATTCGGACGCTTGGTCTTGGAGCGCGTTTTAATCGCAACTCCCGTATCTTCATCCAGGCGACGAACAGATTTACTCATTGTCTAGCCATTCTCCGGAATCAAAATTGTTACGTCTTTTCTAGCATACAAGATCATGATCAAGAAAGAACGGCCATGCTTTCCCCTATCCATTCGCATGAAACAAGGGAAAAGAAAGAAAGACAGACAATAGGCCCAGGACCAATCGCACGATATGCACAAATCCTGCTCTTCTTCCATGTAAGACAGCATAGCCCCAATTTTAAGACGGCGGCGTTCAAGAATTTGTCAGCAGCTCCAAAAAAGCGTTCAAAAGTTAATTTCATCAGATTTTGCAAATACTTATATTAACCATAGGCAGAAATTCCCTTCCAATTTGCATTGCACTAGGCAATTTTTACCGTTTCGTAACCGTGACTGATTAACCTTGTTGGCAAGAGTAAAGGCAGTCTTGTGCGCGCATTTGCCCCTTTGGGAAGCGCAACAGGATTTTTATAGAGTAACCAGTCGAAGGACGTCGCGTGTTTAGAGTAGCGTTCAAAGCCCTCAATGGCTCATCCCTCCTGCGCCGTGCGATTTGTGCAAGCGTAGCAGTGCTTTTGGCAGTGGCCCCCATCACATCGGCTGACGCTGCCAAGCGCAAACCAAAGACCAACAACAAATATGCAGCTTATGTCATCGATGTAAAAACGGGCAAAGTGCTGTTTTCGCGCAATGGCACCTCCTTGCGCTATCCTGCATCCCTGACCAAGATGATGACCCTCTATATGGTTTTCGAGCAGCTGGAAAAAGGCAAACTGAGCCTCAACAGCCGCATGAAAGTCTCAAAATATGCCTCCAAACGCCCGCCCTCCAAGCTGGGCTTGCGCGCTGGCAGTTCCATCAAGGTGCGTGATGCCATCTATGCGCTGGTCACCAAATCGGCCAATGATGTTGCCACCGTGGTTGCCGAACATATCGGCGGCTCGGAGAGCAATTTCGGCACCCTGATGACCAGAAAAGCCCGCTCTATTGGTATGAGCCGGACCACATTTCGCAATGCCTCCGGCCTGCCCAATTCCAAGCAAAAAACAACAGCCGCTGACATGGCCCTGTTGGGACGCGCCTTGCAGGATCGCTTTCCGCGCTATTACAAATATTTCAACACCAAGAGCTTTCGCTATGGCAAACGCCGCTATGGCAACCACAATAAGCTGCTGGGCCGTGTAAAAGGCGTGGACGGCATCAAAACCGGCTATACCCGCGCATCCGGCTTTAACCTTGTCACCAATGTCAAACATCGCGATCGCCATATCGTTGCCGTCGTCATGGGTGGCAAAAGCGGCAGCTCGCGCAATGCCCATATGAAAGCATTGATTGGCAAATATTTGCCAAAAGCCAAAACCGGACGACGCCTGACCGCACTGGTCGTGCCACGCGCTGGCGGCAAAACAGGTGCATCAAAAGGCAATTATATTCAGCTTGCCTCAAAAATGCGCCTGCCAAAATCCCGCCCCTCTGTCCCATTGGCACTGGCCAAAGTGGATTTGACCCCAACCGCAGCCACCAAGCCAGAAGCGGCAAAGCAAGCAATCGAAACAAAGCCAGCACAAGAAACAATAACCTTGGCAGCCCTGCCCAAAGCCCGGCAGCATAATAAGCAAGCACCAACAACGTCCGTGGCAACATCTGTGGCAGAAAAGCCTGCAACCAAACAGCTAACCATGGCATCCTTGGGTCTGGCAGCAATGCCGCGCCCTGCCAATGATCCAATCGGCGATCTGTCAACCCATGCAGCATCCGGGCAAAACCAGCCAATACAGGTGCCGGTGGTCAACAAAGTCCAACAGGCATCAACCATGGACCAAATGGCCGCCCCCGTTGCAAAAGCACCGCCCGCTGGCTGGCAAATTCAGCTTGGTGCAACGCCAACCCTGTCAGGTGCCAACAAATTGCTTGCAAAAGCACGCCAAAAAAATAAACGCCTTCTTGTCGCTGTCCTTAATCATACAGAGACAGTCACCAAGGATAACGCAACCCTCTATCGTGCACGTTTTGCCGGATTTTCTTCCAAAACATCCGCCCGCAAGGCCTGCAAAGTGTTGAAAAAACAGAAATTCGCCTGTCTGGCGCTGAACCCGTAATGTGTAGTGAGTATTGGGAAATCAGCCATGTTTCCGAAGCAAAACAGCCTTGGCAGCATTGATCTTGGCGGCAAGAAAAGTCGACCCCCCGTGGTCGGGATGGACCCGCTTCATCAAACGCCGATGCGCCGTAACAATTTCATCCTCGGTCGCTTGCGCCGTAAGCCCAAGCACCTGATAGGCTTCCTCCTCGGTCATGGGGCCCGTGTCCGACGTGCCTCTCTCCCCCGCTGCCATGTGCGGCTCGAACTCGTCCCGCCATTGGGGCATACGACCATCAAGATAGGCTTCAAGTAAAGCACTGCTTTCCTGGTCCAAGACAATTTCCTGATAGAGGCTGAACAGCTCTGCCTCTGTCAAGCTATCCAGCTGACGCCCTTCAAAGTGCCCCGCCAAAACCTGACCGATAATAATACCGGTGTCATGATCCAGCGTCATTTCCAAAGCAGCTGTGCGCACAGTTGATCCGCGACCACTCTCGCGGTCAGCGCCTGCACGTGAGGATTTGCGACGAAACAACGCAATCGCCATCGCTCCGACCGGCAATCCCATAACCCATTGCCCCCGCGCCATCAAAAACACACTGAAGAGCCCCAGAGCTAAACCCGTGAGGCGATAAAACAAATGCATCACAGAAACCGGATTGGCATATGCCATCCATTTCAAAAGCAGCCAAACGCCCATCACCAAAAAGCCACCAGCCAACAAATAAATCATAGAAATCCTAGTCCCTTAAAGGGGCATACCCCTGTCAACGCGATGATAGCAACCGCACCTGTTTGCGCAAATCAGCAGGCAACATATCCCGATTCCGTCCCGAAGCCGCATAAGCGGCAATCGAGCGCAAATAGGTCGCCAACCGCGCCTGCGCCGATCCATCAAAGCGGGCATAAGCCCCACCCGTAATGCGCGCTATTTCAGTAAAGACGGTCCGGGCATAAGGATCATCACCTTCCTGAAACAAAAAGAGCGGCACCGAGCGCAAGGCAATTTCACCCGCAAGCCCTGCCAAATGATCGGCATCCTCTTCCAGACAATCGCCAACATAAACCGCAGCTTGCACCGGCTGGCGCACCGTCTCATCCTGAATATGTTGCAACACCCGCCCAAATTGCGTCCGGCCCGCCCGGCATTCAAAGCGCTCCATCCAGCCAATCATATCACTTGCCTGCACCGTCCAGCGGCTGGCCTTGCATTCATTGACCCCACGAAAATAAACCAGTTGCGTCGCCAAACTGCCATGGCGTTGCGCTTCAACAAACATATCGCTTTGCAAAGAGCAGGCAAGATCCCAACTGGGTTGCCGGCTCATGGTCGCATCCAGCGCAAAAACCAGCCGCCCCGTTGGTTGATCAAGACCTTTTTGCTTTTGGGCCTGCCGCACCAATTTGGTTTTGGACAAAAAGGATGCAACAGCCGCCTTCTCATTTTGAGAAGCGGCCAGACCTTTCTGTGATTGCCTCAAAGACAAGGCCTCATTCTGTCCAACCGGTTTCTTGATCACACTTACCTCCACAAACAGGGCAAAGAGCCAGCTATGTTCCTTTTATCATATGTATGGTTTTTCTCATGACAAACAATAGCCATACAAAGATTGCTCCTGCGACGCATGGAGAGTTTTATTGCGGCGCAAAATAGGCTATAGCAGCGCCAATCGCCCCAAACACTCAGACACTCTGTCAGACAAAGATGAGAGAGACAATGACCGGCACGCCCCCCCTGACCATTGCCCGCACAATCACTGATTTGCGAAACATCACAAAAAGCTGGCGGCAAAAGGGCGAAACCTTTGCCATGGTGCCCACCATGGGTGCCTTGCACGAAGGCCATCTCAGCCTTGTGGAGCAGGCCCAAACGCTGGCCAATCATGTGATTGTGTCAATTTTCGTCAATCCCACCCAATTCGCCCCCAATGAGGATTTTGACGCCTATCCTCGAACCGAGCAGGAAGATTGCGCCAAATTGGCAAACTATCGCGTCGGCGTGGTCTTTTGCCCAAGCGCACGGGAAATGTATCCAGAGGGTTTTTGCACTCACATCGCTCTGGATGGCCCCGCCAAAGGCTTGGAAAGCGACTTTCGCCCCCACTTTTTCCAAGGCGTCGCCACCGTCGTGACCAAACTTTTGCTCGCCGCCCAGCCTGATCTGGCCATTTTTGGCGAAAAGGACTTCCAGCAATTGCGCGTGATCCAGCGTTTTGCCAAAGATCTAAACATTCCAACCCAAATTCTGGGCGGCCCGACCATGCGCGAACCTGACGGTTTGGCCATGTCCTCACGCAATGCCTATCTCAGCGATGAGGAGCGCGCCAAAGCGGTCAAGCTCATCACCATCATGCGCCAGACAGCAAACCGCCTGCAAAAAGGTGAGTTATGCAATTCAGCCCTTGAAGATGGCTTGCAAGCCCTAAAAGAGGCAGGCTTCAAACCAGATTATCTATCCTTGCATGAAAGCCATGATCTCAATCCGTTCAAAGGAGCAAGCCTAACACAGGAACAAATCGGCCAATTCCGCCTTCTGGCCGCAGCATGGCTCGGCAAAACCCGGCTTATCGACAATATTGAAGTATAAGAAAAACTGAGCCTTCTTACAAAAGGCCAAGATCAGCAAGCTCTTGACGAAAAGCAGGCGGCAAATCACCTGTCCCCTCTAAAGCCCCCAAATCAGCGGGGGCATCCTCGATTTTCAAGTAACGCCAGCCTTGAAAAGCCCGGCGCGGCTGGGCTTGGGTACGCACCAAATCCGGCAACATCACAATTTCGCATCGCTTGATCCCGTCCAGCCCCTTAACCTCTCGCAGATCAATAATCTTTTGCCGGGCCTGCACAACACCCTTGATCACCCAATAAAGAGAGCCACCATCCAAAATGTCTTTTTGACGTTTGGGTGTCATGCGAGTCGTGTGTATTTGCTCGGCAGGCAAGCCTTGCCGCGCCCGAAAAGCCTGCTTCTCCTCAATCCAGGACTGCAAATTTTCAACAGACTCAGCCCCGACACACAACTTTATCAAATGAATACCCATAGCGCTCCATAACATGCTGTTCATCGACAATAAAGCATGGCAAAATTCTCATAGAAAAGGCCATAGATTTATTCACATTTTGATCTAATCTATATTCAAAGTGAGGTGATATTGCCTCAATGCACAGGAAGAGTGACATGCGCATTTTCATCACCGGAGCCACAGGCCTGATCGGATCAGCAACTCTCAAAGCATTGCTCAAACAAGGCCATGATGTCACCGCTCTGGCACGCTCAGACGAAAAAGCCGAACTGCTCTCACATATGGGGGCAACGCCCATTCGCGGGGATTTGACAGACCCCGCTCCATGGATTCCCATCGCTTTGGAACATGACGGCATCATCCATGCCGCTGCAACATTTGACGCAAACATGGGCGAGACCGACATCGCAATGGTCAAAAATCTGGTCGAGCAGGCCAAGGCCATGCCGCCAGAGAATAAAATCAATCTGATCTATACAGGCGGCTGCTGGCTTTATCCCGAAAGCCCGGTCATCCCCTTAACCGAGCGCCATGTGCTGGACCCTCTGCCCGCTTTTGAATGGATGCTTGATAGCATAGAGCATTTGCATGCCTGTCCGGCCTTTCATCTGACTGTCATTCATCCCGGTATTGTTGTTGCAAAGGATAGAGGCTTGATATGCAACTGGATCCAGCAGGCCCGCAATAATGAGGAAATGAGCGTCATAGACAATCTGGACATCCACTATCCTTTGATACATGCCGATGATTTGGCCGATCTTTATCGCCGCGCCATTGAAGCAGGAAAATCCGGCCTGTTGCTCAATGCCAGTGGCTTTAAAAGTGCCTCTTTGCAGGAAATCACTCAGATGATTGCCAGCAAAACAAGCAAGGAACATCTGGTAAAAATCCAGCCACTAGAAGAAGCCATGGACCAACAAGGTGCTTGGGCTGCCGGTTTTGGGCGCTCCCAGCGCATGGAAGCAGACCGCGCCAAAGACAGCCTTGGCTGGCAACCGGTCTTTGATGATCTGGAAAAACTGGTCACAGACTGTCTTGACTAACAATCACATCACCATCAGAAAAGCCGGGACCAAGCCCGGCTTTTCCTTTGGAGAGGCAAATCTGCATTTCACCTCAAAAAACAACAGCCATATTCAAGCCTCAAGCGCATCCAGATCAACCACCGCAAAGCCTTCTTCAACCTGATCCCCAACAGCGGCATTGAGCATACTGACCACACCATCTGTCGGCGCAACCACGCAATGTTCCATTTTCATCGCTTCCACGATGAACAAACGCTCGCCCTTGGCAATAGACTGCCCCTGCTCCACAAAGATGGCAATCACCTTACCATGCATCGGTGCCCCAATCTGACCAGCCCCGGCTTCTTCATCATGCGTATAATCCGGCATGGCAATCATACTCTGACGCCCGCCATGGACAGCAAAAACCCCATGAGGCACGCGAACTAGGGAAACCGCCTCAAGGTCCGCCTCTTGCCCATCCACCATAATCGCGCCCGTCTCAAAGCTGACTTGCACATCCATTAAAGTGCCATCGACAACAACCTGCTGGGGAAGCGTGCGAGATCCGCCAAGCTGAAAAGCATCCATCTCATCCCATGCAGACCAATATTCGTTAGAGCGCCCGCTTTTCTTCTCGCTCAGCGCCATTTGCTGATCTTGCAACAAATGCACCAGCCCCGCCACCATGGCTTTTTTCTCTGCCCCTTCTTCACGAGCAATCAGGGCACCAAGCCTTTGCTCAATAAAACTGGTATCAAAAATACCGGACAGAAAATCCTCATGGCTGGCAAGTGACGCCAAAAAGGCTGCATTGGTCTTGGGGCCAGCCACAACAGCATGACGCAAAACCCGCGCAAGCTTGGCCATGGCCTCATCACGTGTTGCTTCATGAACAATGACTTTGGCAATCATCGGATCATAAAAAGGCGAAACCTCGTCGCCCTCTTCCACACCGCTATCGATGCGCACCCCATCTTCAACGGCCAAATCCAGCCCCCAAAGCTTGCCGGTCGATGGCAAAAATTCATTCTCTGGATCTTCCGCATAAAGCCGCGCTTCCACCGCATGGCCCGATAAGGGAATATCGTCTTGAGCCAAGGGCAAAGCCAAACCATTGGCAACAGCAAATTGCCAAGAGACCAAATCCTGCCCGGTAATGGCCTCGGTCACAGGATGCTCAACTTGCAAACGGGTATTCATTTCCATGAAAAAGAAGCCATCTTCTTTCAACCCATCCGATCCATCGACGATAAACTCAACAGTTCCCGCTCCGCGATACCCAACAGCAAGCGCGGCTTTCACCGCCGCCTGCCCCATGGCGCTGCGCACAGTGTCCGTCATACCCGGCGCAGGAGCTTCTTCGATTACCTTTTGATGGCGGCGCTGCAACGAACAATCACGCTCATGCAAATAAACCGCATTGCCATGCATATCGGCAAAAACCTGAATTTCAATATGGCGCGGATTTTGAACAAACCGCTCAATCAACACATTGGGGTCACCAAACGCATTTTGCCCCTCACGCTGAGCTGATTCCAGCGCGCTTAAAAAATCCTCATCCCGTTCGACAAGCCGCATCCCCTTGCCGCCACCACCAGAAACAGCCTTGATCAGAACCGGATAGCCAATCCGGCGTGCTTCGTGATGCAAGAAATCAGCATCCTGATTGTCACCATGATAGCCCGGCACAACCGGCACACCGGCCTTGTCCATCAAGGCTTTTGCCTTGTCTTTCAAGCCCATGGCGCGAATAGCATCAGCCCCCGGCCCGACAAAAACAATGCCCGCCTTTTCGCAGCTTTGCGAAAAATCTGCATTTTCCGACAAAAAGCCATAACCGGGATGAATAGATTGCGCGCCACTTTGTTTCGCAATCTCAAGGATTAAATCGGCTTTCAGATAGCTTTCAGCGGCAGGCGCAGGCCCCAATCGGTAAGCCTCATCTGCCAAACGCACATGGCAGGCATGGGCATCCGCATCAGAATAAACCGCAATCGTGCGCAAGCCTTCCGCTTTGGCTGTTTCAATCACCCGACAGGCAATTTCCCCACGATTGGCAATCAGAACACTATCGATCATGAACGCTCACTCCCTGCTTCATCCCGCCAAAAGGCCCGACACAAACCTGCCCCTTGATATGCTAAAAAAGAAGCCAAAGCTTCAAGATAAAAGACATTAAGAGACTAAATTATAGTTAGAATTTGAAATCTTTTTACGTAAAAGTCAATTGATAATTGACCAATCTTTTAGACGTATAAATCCAGCAGGATGATAACAAGGACAAAAGGATCGAGACAACACTCTGTCTTAGGGAGCAACGCAAGGATCATGCCTTATCAGCAAATGCCAGTCCCCTTACAGACTTCAGTATTTTTGCATATTGATATAAACATTCGAATTTACTAAAATAAAGTCAAAACATCATTCCATACTCAAACAGAATGAAGAGCAAGACGAGTGGAACCTTCGACTGAAGCGCTGGCCGATCAGGCAGACAAAGTAGCCCGCCTGCTCAAATTATTGGGCAATGGCAATCGGCTCCGCATCCTCTGTCAATTGGCTGACGGACCGGAAAAGTCGGTCACATCTTTATCAAATGCCCTCAATTTAAGCCAAAGCGCCCTGTCCCAACATTTGGCAAAAATGCGCGAAGATGGCCTTGTTTGTGGTCGCCGAGACGCACAGACCATCTATTATAGCTTGTGTGATACAAATGCGGAAAAAGTCATGACGGTGTTAAAAGACATTTATTGCCCGTCCCAAACATCACAATAACAAGCCATAATAAAGACAAAGGAAAAACGCCCAATGGCAAAAAAGCAGATCGTGCGACAAGTCACGGCCGATGAAGCCCGCACCCTGATGGACAAAGGCGCTCTTTTGATCGATGTGCGCGAAAGCGTGGAATTGATGTCCAAGAAAGTCCCAAGTGCCAAACATCACCCTCTTTCCAGTTTACGCACCCCTATCGAGACCAATGGCGCCAAAGCTGCCATTTTCTTTTGTGCATCTGGCGCACGCACCAACAGCTATGCAACAAAGTTGGCGCAAATGGTGACATGTGATGCTTATATGCTGGTCGGCGGCATTCATGCTCTATCCAGCATGGGCGTAAAAACCGAAAGCAGCAATAAACTCAAACTCTTCGGCCTTGGTGCAGGCCTGCTCATCCTTGTCGGCTGGGCCACAGGCGCGCTCCCCGGCTTGTGAGGCTAACCCAACGGCTCAAGTTACAAAACAAAGCCAAAATTCACAGCACAGCACGATCAAGTTTTGTGGCCAAATGCAACATGGATTCCGTCTCTTCCACGGCGGAATGGCGACGTATCTGATCCAAGATGGCATCGATCTGCTCCGAACGATCGGCTTCTATCATAATGCTTGCATCATAATGCCCGGAAATCGTCGATATATTTGTAACAGCAGCAAGACTGGCAAAAAAAGCAATAAGCTCCTCACCAACATTTGTCCTTAATTTCAGCAAGATCTGCGCCCGAAATCTGGATCGTTCATATCCCGCTCCATGGCGGATCGTATAGCCGGCAATCACATTCCCCGCTTCCAAAGCATCGATCCGCCGCCGAACAGTGATACGGGAAACGCCAACAAGCTCCGCAAGAATGGACACAGATTTTCGTCCATCCTGACTGAGAAGCTCAATAAGCCGTCTATCGATCTGATCAAAATCCATCTGCCTGACTGTATTCTACAAAACGATAAACATACTTATCACAATGAAAAGAATAAGAGCAATATTGCATAAGTTGAATCTTGTCACAAACAGCCAAATCCCGACAGACTGGCCAAACAGCAGCTCAGGAGGTCGACATGAAAAATATACTGAGAGTCACTGTCACGCAATTAAACAACAATCCATCCAAACTGGAACAGGACGTGAAACACCTCGCCCATCATATTAATGATCATAAACCGGACTTTGTCTTACTGCCGGAAATGCCATTTTATCCATGGCTCGCAGCCAGTAAGGACGCCAATGAACGTGACTGGCAATTGGCAATAAACGCTCATCAAACTGGCATTGATGCCTTTGCAAAGATCAGCAAGACCCCCTTCCTTTCAACCCGACCCACTCTTAATGCCGCAGGCTCCAGACGCAATCAGGCGTTCCTCTGGCAAGAACAGACAGGTGCTGCCGATTTTCATGACAAGCGATATCTCCCCAATGAAGAAGGCTATTGGGAAGCAAGCTGGTATGACATGGGAGAAGACAAATTTGATATTGCCCGCCTTGGCAATTGGCGCATTGGCGTTCAAATCTGCACTGAAATGTGGTTCTACGAAAAATCGCGCCAATATGGACAACAAGGAGTAGATCTGTTGTGTGTTCCACGCGCGACACCTCATGGCAGTGTCAAAAAATGGCTGGCAGGCGGCCAAGCTGGCGCTGTCGTCTCTGGTGCCTATCACCTCTCCTCAAATAGCTTTACCGATAAGGGGGAAAAAGCCGATATTGGTGGCCTGTCATGGATTATCTCCCCCGAAGGCGATATTCTGGCAACGACTGATCCCGACAATCCATTCGCGACGATCGACATTGATCTAAATGTTTCACATATGGCCAAATCAACCTATCCACGCTATGTAAAAACATAAGCCAATCTTCAAAAGGGAGCCATATCGCTCCCTTTCCAACCACAGATATTGCCGATCTACATACGGAAAATGCCAAATTTTGTTTCAGGCACAGGGGCATTGATAGCAGCAGAGAAAGCCAACCCCAAGACGCGCCGCGTCTCCGAAGGCGTTATGATGCCATCATCCCACAAACGCGCTGTGGCATAATAGGGATGCCCTTCCTCTTCATATTTTGCCTGAATAGGTGTCTTAAAGTCCGCCTCTTCCTGCTCGGACCAAGAACCACCATCCGCTTCAATATTATCCCGGCGCACAGTCGCCAATACGTTGGCCGCCTGCTCGCCACCCATCACCGAAATGCGACTATTGGGCCAGGAAAACAAAAAGCGTGGACTATAGGCACGGCCACACATGCCATAATTGCCCGCTCCATAAGAGCCACCGACCAGAACAGTGATTTTAGGCACATTGGCACAGGCAACAGCGGTCACCAATTTGGCCCCATCTTTGGCAATGCCGCCGGCTTCATAATCCCGACCAACCATAAAACCAGTGATATTTTGCAAAAATAACAAAGGGATACGGCGCTGACAGCAAAGCTCGACAAAATGCGCTCCCTTTTGCGCACTCTCAGAGAACAGAATGCCATTATTGGCAATGATGCCAACCGGAATACCAAAAATATGAGCAAAACCGGTCACCAATGTCGTCCCATAACGCGCCTTAAACTCATCAAACTCCGAGCCATCCACCAAACGCGCAATCACCTCACGAATGTCATATTGCTTTTTCAGATCCGCAGGCACCACGCCAGATAATTCCTCTGGCGCATAAAGCGGCTCTTTTGGTTCGCGCACTTCAATATCAACATCCTTGCGGCGGTTCAGATTGCTCACAACCGAACGGGCAATCTCCAAAGCATGGCTATCATTCATCGCATAATGATCAGCAACACCGGAGATTTTTGTATGCACATCGGCCCCGCCCAAATCTTCGGCGGACACAACTTCCCCTGTTGCCGCTTTCACCAAAGGAGGCCCGGCCAGAAAAATCGTCCCCTGCTCTTTGACAATAATAGTCTCATCCGACATGGCCGGCACATAGGCCCCACCAGCGGTGCAAGAGCCCATCACCACCGCAATTTGCGGAATGCCCATGGCGGACATGGTCGCCTGATTGAAGAAAATCCGGCCAAAATGCTCTTTATCGGGGAAAACCTCCGTTTGCTGGGGCAAATTCGCCCCCCCTGAATCCACCAAATAGAGACAAGGCAGATTATTTTCCTTGGCCACTTCTTGCGCCCGCAAATGCTTCTTCACCGTCATGGGATAATAGGTGCCGCCCTTGATGGTCGCGTCATTGCACACAATCATGCATTCGCGCCCTTCCACACGTCCAATCCCGGTAATCAGCCCCGCCCCATGAATGGCGGCATCATACATTTGATTGGCCGCAAGCGGTGACAATTCCAAAAAAGGCGCCCCCGGATCCAACAATTTCATCACCCGGTCCCGCGGCAACAATTTACCACGGGATAAATGGCGCTGACGCGCTCTCTCATTCCCCCCAAGCGCGGCCTCTGCCCGCTTGGCATTGAGATCATCCACCAGCTCCTGCATATCCCGCTCATTGGCATGAAATTGCGCAGAATCAGATCTGATTTCAGACTTGAGAACAGCCATAACGTCCCTCTTTCAATCACTTAACTGACCCAACGAGAAGCAAGGCGGGGTCATTCCTCCATCCAATTAAGATAGAATATACACAACTTACGGAAAAGAATAAAGAAATTTAAAGCATCTTACGTTAACTGCTTTAGTTCAACAGATATTTTTATCCCCATATCCCACTCACCAAACCACCAAAGGTTGAGTGAGAGAAAAGATTTGGAGCAATCAGAATACAAGATCTGCGCTTTAGGTTCGGATATCAGCAGGGCCGCCTGCTTCCAACCAAGCACCAAAGCCCCCTTCAATATGCGCAACAGGCTTTAATCCCATGCGCTGCAATTGCTGGGCCGCCAGTGCACTGCGCCATCCACCAGCACAGAAAAACACAAATTTCTTATCCTGCCCAAAAATCTCACGATAATAAGGGCTATCGGGATCTACCCAAAATTCCAGCATACCGCGCGGTGCATGAACCGCACCGGGAACCCGCCCTACCTGATCCAGCTCGCGAATATCACGAATATCGATGAAAATATGCTGCTCATCTTTCAAAAGAGGAATAGCCTCAGTCGCTGTCAGCGTCTCTATTTCCCGTTCAGCTTCAACAAGCAATTGCTTGTAACCAATCTCGATTGTCTGTGCCATCTCTCACACCTCCCTGCCTCAGTCTGTCTCAAGAAGAGCCAGAACACAGACAAAATGCAAGCATAACACTGATCAAACAATTGTCAGAACCACAAAAACGGCTTTTCATCGTTAGGCAATCGTAAGCCGCATAACAACAGATACAAAAAAAGCGCGGGTCATGCCCACGCCTTTATCTTTCAGCCACACCCAGTGGGCTACATCTATCAAGACGCAGCAATTGCTGCCGTCTCAAATGCTCCAAACAGATAGACAATGGCCAGAACAGCACCAAGTGCCAGAACGGCTTTCATTGTTACCCCCCAACAGGAAACTTCCAATTCGTTGTCCATGTAACCTCATCCGTCAAAGACGATATGTGAGCCGAGAAATCAAATACACCTGTCGGCGTTAGAAGCCCTTGTTAACGGCTCGGAAAGATTTAGGCAACAATTAAGGCATGCAACTTTTGCAATGCAGCCATGCACAAGCAGACTATGTTTATTTATCAAGCATCTATCACCAAATGTTTCTGTGAGTTATGCTGCCACAATTAAGGCAAAATCATCCCCTTCCCCTTGGTCATTTATGAACAAAACAAGAGAAAATAATCCATGAATCAGCTCTCAAATCTGGACATTCTGGCTCTTGGCTGGTTCATCCTGCTCTGGGGTGGGTTTTCCCTGATTGTTGACAGCAGCATCCTGCGCAAAAAAACGCTTTCCTATCACATGAACCAGCACCGCTTACGCTGGATGCAAACCATGGCCGAGCGGGAATTGCGCATGGTGGATACTGCCATCATTACGGGCCTGCAAAATGGCACTGCCTTTTTTGCCTCCACCTCCCTATTGGCAATCGGCGCTGGCTTTGCGCTGCTCAATTCAACCGATCTAGCCTTGCAGGTCTCACGCGATTTGAACTTGCCGGTCGAGGCAACAAGAGGCCTTTGGGAAGTCAAGGTTCTGGTGCTGATCACACTCTATATCTATGCTTTTTTCAAATTTGGCTGGGCCTATCGTCTGTTCAATTATACCTCAATCCTGATTGGGGCCTTTCCAGCCCCCGAAACAGCAGGCAGTCCGGAAATGGACGAGGCGATCCATCAAGCATCCGAAGCCAATTCTTTGGCAGGCCGCCACTTCAACCGCGGTTTACGCACCTTTTTCTTCTCGCTTGGTGTCTTTGCATGGTTCATCCATCCCCTGCTCTTCATTGGCACCACAACCTATATCACGCTGGTCCTGACCAGACGGCAATTCTTCTCCCGCTCCAGCAAATTGGCCTCCAAATTGGTCGCAGAATAACCCAGCCTTGCCCCGCCTTTCTGCGAAATAAAATCCCACAAGAGCGCCCCCGCTGACAAAGAAACCCAACAAAGAGCCTCTGTATGACACCATCCACAACAGCCATCCGCAAACCAACAGCCGCTGATCTCAGCAGTCTCTTGCTCCTTGCTTTCATCTGGGCGTCAGCATTTCTCGCCATCAAGGTCGCCGTTCCACAAACTGGCCCGGTCTGGCTGGCAACATTGCGGGTCATTATTGGCTTTTTGGTCTTGCTGCCCTGGATGCTCTATCGCGGCATCATCTTACCCAAAGGGGCAAAAAACTGGATCATTTTGCTTTTCTTTTCCCTCATTAATGTAACCATCCCCTTTTTGCTGATCTCATGGGCAGAATTGACCATCAGTGCTGGCGTCACCTCTTTGTTGTTGGGAAGCGGCCCATTGCTAGCTTTGGTTCTGGCTCATTTCACGACAAAGGATGACAAAATAAGCTGGCCCAAATTGCTCGGCATTGCCTTTGGCTTCAGCGGCATCGCCTTGGTCGTGGGTGGCCAAGCCCTCAATGATGTGGAAGATACTGCGCTTCTTGCATTGCTGGCCGTCTTGGGCGCATCTTTTTGCTATGCCCTATCCGGTGCATTGGTGCGAAAAATCACCGATATCCCGCCAACAAGACTGGCAACGCTGGTTCTTGGCTTATGCAGCCTTCAACTTTTGGCGCTCGGATTATGGGAAGGCCTTCCCAATTTTGAGGGGATAGACGCAAAAAGCTGGGCCTGCCTGATCTATCTGGGCCTTTTGCCAACCGGATTGGCAACCATCTTGCGTTACCGGCTCATTCGCACTGTTGGTGCCAGCTTTTTTGCGCTGGGTCTGAACCTGATTCCGGTCTTTGGGGTCATTATGGGCGCTCTCATTCTATCCGAGACGGTTCCTATTGAAATATGGGGGGCTTTGGTCCTGATCGTAACCGGCCTTTTTGTCACCCGCATCCCACAAAAGCGCCCATAAAAAGCACAACTACCAACAAAAAAGGCCGGAAGATGTCCCCATCTTCCGGCCTTCAAAACAAGTAGAAATAAAAACGAAAACCGCCTTTAAGCGGTAGCATTGAACAATTCGCGACCAATCAACATGCGGCGAATTTCCGATGTCCCCGCACCAATCTCATAGAGCTTGGCATCGCGCAACAAACGCCCGGTCGCATAATCATTGATATAACCATTGCCGCCCAAAATCTGGATGGCCTCCAATGCCATTTGCGTGGCCTTTTCAGCCGAAATCAAAATCGCACCCGCCGCGTCCTGACGGGTCGTCTCCCCCCGATCACAAGCTTGCGCCACTTGATAGACATAAGCCCGACAGGCATTCATATTCACATACATATCGGCAATCTTGCCCTGCATCAGCTGGAAAGTGCCAATCGGCTGGCCAAATTGCTCGCGCTCATGCACATAAGGCATGGCAATATCCATACAAGCCTGCATGATGCCCAATGGACCACCGGACAGAACCGTGCGCTCATAATCCAAGCCAGACATCAAAACCCGCACGCCTTTATTGACTTCGCCCACGACATTCTCGGCCGGTACTTCACAATTTTCAAACACCAACTCACCAGTGGAAGAGCCGCGCATACCCAATTTATCAAGCTTTTGCGCCACCCTGAAACCGGGCATATCTTTCTCAATCAGAAATGTCGTAATCCCCTTTGGCCCCGCTTCCGGGTCCGTCTTGGCATAAACCAACAAAACATCAGCATCCGGCGCATTGGTGATCCACATTTTGGAGCCATTGAGCACATAATGATCGCCCTTTTTCTCAGCCCGCAATTTCATCGATACCACATCAGAACCAGCTCCCGGTTCAGACATGGCAAGCGATCCCACATGTTCACCAGAAATCAGCTTGGGAAGATATTTTTCCTTCTGCGCTTTGCTGCCATTGCGATTGAGCTGATTAACGCACAAATTGGAATGCGCTCCATAAGACAGACCAACAGACGCAGAGGCACGGGACAATTCCTCAACCGCAATCACATGCTCAAGATAGCCCATACCAGAGCCGCCAAACTCTTCCGACACAGTGATGCCGAGCAGCCCCATATCGCCCATTTTGTTCCATAGCGCCCGGGGAAAGGCGTCATTCTTGTCGATCTCAGCCGCAATCGGGGCCAGCTCATCTGCGGCAAAAGCTGCCACAGCATCACGCAGCATGTCAGCAGTTTCCCCCAGATTGAAATTGAACATCAGACCACTCATTTCTCTCTCCACTTGTCTTTTAGGGCAAGCCATCTGTCACGCTCGCCAATCTCGATATGGCAACAATCGCCGCACCCTATGGCTCCAGCCCCTTAGCCCGCACCATGGTAAAAAGCCCTGTCGCGATATGAATGTCCTTGCCATCCAGCGCGCCATAAACATCCCCCTGACAGATGGTCAGCATCTTGCCGGGCTTGATCACCCGTCCCTTGGCAAGCAAAAACGCGCCGCGAGCCGGGTTCAACAAATTCACTTTCAGTTCACTGGTAAGAACGCCATCGCCGGCACCAAAGAGGGAAAAAGCAGCATAGCCTGCTGCCGAATCCATAATCGTGGTGGTCACGCCAGCATGAAAAAAGCCATGCTGTTGCTCCAGCCCCTCTTTGGCATGAAGCGTGATATCAACCTCACCGGGGGCAATATGGGTGACTTGCGCACCAAGCGTGCACAAAAAGCTTTGCTTGGCAAAACTGGCCAAAACACGCTCTTTGTAAGTCTCAACCCTTACATCAAAATCTGCCACACTCTCTCCCGCCACACTCTTGGCGAAAGACCCACTCCATCAGCTTTTTATATCGCTCAATTCAGCCAAACGCGTGCGGCAGGATTCTTCCACCGCATCCAGTTCCGCAATCGTCTCTTCAATATCCACCAGCTTTTGGCGCAAATCTTTTCGCCTTGCGTCAATTTTCTCCATTAACATGGCAAGCTGTCCAGCTTCGCCCGGAGGTTGGCGATACATATCAATCACTTCGCTGATTTCCCCCAGCGACAAACCAAGCCGTTTCCCCCGCAAAATCAACTTCAAGCGGGTCCGGTCACTGGGCCGATAAAGACGTTGCCGCCCCCTGCGCACAGGCTTGATCAGCCCTTCATCTTCATAAAAGCGCAAGGTCCGGGTCGTCAGCCCAAACTCATTGGTCAATTCCGTAATTGTCAGATAGTCAGCCATTCAACCTCCGGCCCTCATTAAAGCAACTATTACGTAAAAGTCAATAAAGATAAATTTACCAATAAGTATCAATAAATTATCAAAATAACTTTACGAAATAGAATCAAGATCGGTCATTTGGCCACACGCCCGCCGTTCCCAATTCCACCACATTTCCAAACGGATCCCGAAAATAAAGGCTCTGCCCTCCACCCGGCCAGCAAACTTCGCTATCCAATGCAATCTCATGCTCTTGCAGATAGAGACGCCATGCCTGAAGATCCTCGCTCTCGATACGAAAGGCAAAATGCCCAATGCCATCCATTCTGTGCCCCGGCACAACATCGCCATTCACAAGGCTGTCCTGATCGCAAACACCGCGCAAAAAGGCAATCAACACTTGCCCCGGCGCCACATCATAGGCGCAAATGCGCTGGCTCTCGACCATCACCTCAAGCCCCAGAATATCAGCATAAAAGGCCTTAGCCTTGGCCATATCATCGACATAAACCGGCGTTTCCAGAACACCCTTGATCCTCGGCATCACTCCCCTCGCCCTCTCTTGCAATCCAGACCGTCAGCCGGACAGCAGATTTTACTCTCTTGCCAATGACAAAGCCATTGAAAAGACGAAGCACTAATCCTTGATACTAAACACAAAATCAAAAGACAGCAACGTAAGGGGAAAAGAGAAAGCCAAACAGAGAGAATTTATCAGGCCACATTCTAAAGAAGCCCGAACCACCAAGCCGCCAATCCAAGAAAGGCAAAGAAACCCACAACATCTGTGACAGTGGTGATAAAGACACTGGATGCAACAGCGGGGTCAGCCCCCAGCTTTTCCAGCCCCAGAGGAATAAGAATCCCAGACAATCCGGCAAAAAACAGATTGATAATCAGAGCAACGCCAATCACCAATCCCAAATCAAAATTCTCGAACCAGAAAGCGGCCAGAACACCAACCAATACAGCAAAGGCAACCCCGTTCAGCAAGGCAACCAAAACCTCACGCGAGACAACCCGCATCATATTAAAGCTGTCAATCTCTTGTGTTGCCAAAGCCCGAACGGCAACCGTCATGGTCTGGGTCGCAGCATTGCCCCCCATCGAGGCAACAATCGGCATCAGCACCGCCAAGGCAACCATTTGCTCAATGGTGGAATCAAACAGCGCAATCACCCAAGAAGCCAAAATGGCGGTCAGCAAATTCACCGCCAGCCATGTAAAGCGCGAGCGAACGGTCTCAATCACCGTATCGGTAATCTCTTCATCACCAACACCACCAAGACGCTTGATATCTTCTTCCGCCTCTTCATTGATCACATCCACGATGTCATCAATGGTCAGCACACCCACCAAGCGCTCACTCTCATCCACCACAGCAGCAGACAACAGATTATAGCGCTCAAACAAACGAGAGACCTCTTCCTGATCTTCCTCTGCCGTTACAAAATGCCGGGTTTCATCAAGAATTTCGGAGATCTTGGTCGGACGCCGCGCCCGCAACAAAACATTGAGCGAAATAGAACCAAGCAAGCGATGCGCCGGGTCAATCACAAAAATCTGGTTAAACTCATCTGGCAGATCAATGGTCTCACGCATATAATCAATTGTCTGCCCAACGGTCCAGAAAGGCGCCACCGCAATGAAGTCGGTCTGCATCCGACGGCCAGCAGAATCTTCGGGAAAATCCAAAGCACGTTTAAGCTGGATACGCTCCATAACCGGAAGCTGAGCAAGGATCTCCTCTCGATCCTCCTCTTCCATATCTTCCAGAATGGAGACAGCATCATCGGAATCAAGCTCACGAACCCCTTCGACAACCACCTCATTGGGCAGCGAGTCGACGATCTTCAAACGAAGGGAATCGTCAAGTTCGATCAGCGCAGAAAAATCAAAATCATCGGCCAGAAGATCAAGAAAATCCTGTCGGTCCCGCGGACCAAAGGCCTCGATCAGATCGCCCATATCCGCTTCATGCAGATCCTGCGTCAGCTCCAGCAACAAGGGGCGATCACGTTGCTCAATCGCCTCTTCAACCTGATCAAAAAATTCCTGGGAAATCAAACCACGATCATCACGCACTTCCAGATCATGGGACAGGGCCAGCTCTGCCGAACTCTCACTTCTCATCCTGCCCTCCTTTCAGATCCAAGTGGTGACTCAAACTCACCCCTGTTGTGCCTGAAAGCACAAGGCAATCGCAAGTCCATTTTCTATTCAAACCCATATTGATAGGGCAAATCAAGGACAAGCATAAATCTGCTCACGTCATATAGTGAAGCAAGATGACAAAGCGGCAACATAATCAAAAAGAAAAATAAAACTTCATATGCAATGAAATATTTTAAGGGATAACAACAAACAAAGTACCCAAGCGGACATTTCTGCCTTTTGCATCCACTTCAAAAACCGACAAATCATTGGCCCGCAAAACCAGACGCACAGGCACATGATCAAAACGATCCAAAAAGAAGCAATCATTATTTTCAATGGCAGCGCCAAGATTTTCAGGGGCCAGACCCGATTTTTGAATTTTCAAGGCGAGAGATTCCGTCCGGCAGGCAAACACCTCATCCCCCTGCACCAAATCCCCAATCACATAACGCTCAGAGGCCTGCGCAAAAGAACCCAGAAAAACAAAGATCAAACAAAAAAAGCCAAGATTAGCAAGAAAACGGATCATTTGGACACAATAACCCGGCCAATCATATCATCACTTTCCCAATGCGGACCGCACAAATAGGGAAATTCACCCGTTGCAAAGTCAAAAGTCATCTCCAACACTTCATCAGGAAACAACCGCACA
>JAOXSG010000555.1 GCA_025800105.1 Cohaesibacter sp.
CGGCAGAGACTGAAGAAGCTGAGACCAAGCCAGACGTCAAACCAAGGAGGCTGGCCACCTCATATTTGGGTCCCCCGGGACTGCTACGAATGATCGGTTCCGGCAATGAGGACCACATTATTACAAGGGTCGTGCCAGGGACAGATCCAATGCAGGACTTTGAGGAGGACGATCCCTCCCAGTTCATTGTCATTGATCACGACACTGATGCATCAAGTGATGTGGATGACCTCTCTGAAGTCTCCATGGCCTCAGCCGGTGGCATCAGAAAACAAGAGTTCCAGGGGCTCTTATCAGACATCGCGGTGCAGCACCAATGAAAGGCAGCTTCTCTGGATGCCCTAGCCTCAAGGGTCAAAGACATGTCGGTGGAACAAGTTGAAGAGGCGGCAGTGAGGGTAGTCTCAGAGTCTGGCCACGTGCGAGGCTTGGAAGAAATCACCGGAGTCTTCGACAAGGGTGAAGTAGTGTTGATCCTGGCGTGTGGGGTACGCAGATACCAGGAATACCAAGCCTTGAAGGGAAAGTGGGAGGACAAAGACATCATCTCCTACAGGCAGCTGCAAAAGAAATTTGGCACGAATAAAAGGACGCTGATGGAGGTGGTACAAGGCTACAAGTACCGG
>JAOXSG010000556.1 GCA_025800105.1 Cohaesibacter sp.
ATTCTCATCAGCGAGGCCAAGCGGCTGGAAGCCGAAAGTATAGCTCTTTTTGTGGCAGAACACATAGTCAAGGAAGAAATCAACCAGAGCACTTGGCGTTTTTTTGCTTGGGAGCTGATGACAGCCAATCGCGCAGCAGCAGACGGCACAAATACCAGCATGGCCCGGGCAGAGCTTGCTGGGATGTGTGCGGTTATACGTGAAGGAAGAAGGCCCATGTTTGAACTGGGCCGAGTCTTTGGCCCCCAATATACGCGCCACAGAATCGACAGCCTGCGTGAACTGTTGACGGCCATGGTTGAAGCAGAAAAGTACCAAAGGTGGGAAAATGATATCAACGCTCTCTTGCTGGATTTGCACAAAATTGACAACAGCTTTTAGAGAAAGATGAAATGCGATGGGAAAAAAACTGAAAAACAAGGTCTCTGTGTGAAAATCACGGCTGCTTGCGCAAGGAGAATATTATATATATGGAAGCTGGTGCATATGATCGCAGCCATTTCGGATTATAGGCGGGCAGCATGGGACGGAAGCGCAAGATTCCGGAGGAGGATGCCGCCAATTT
>JAOXSG010000577.1 GCA_025800105.1 Cohaesibacter sp.
GATCACATCCGTGGAAGGACCCCATTTTGAAGTCCAAAAATGAGGTCCGAACTTACCACCTCAATCTCGGGCCTCCCCAGTATGTCCCGGACGTGGCGCCCTTCAGTCAGCTGAACAAAGTGAAACAAAGACACTACGGCCATCACGTCACATTGATGTTATCATCAAAGCAAAAGAAGCACCAAACAAAAAGCAAAAACATGCAACCAGGCCAGAATCAATCTACGGGAACTCAACAGTGTGATTCCATCATCTTAGAAAGAAGAGGGCTTCAGTGAAAACCCGAAGGTGAGCACCTGTGCCGGAGCGGGAACACACAGAAGAGGGCTCTGGTGAAATCCATGAGGAAAGCACCTGTGCCGGAGTAAGTAGACACGTAGATGAAAGTAAGTGTTCAAATGTTCAGTGTTGAACAGAAGAAACAAACTATAGTGATAAATGGCCACCGGCAATTAGGATGGGATTTCTTGAAAATACCCAAAGCATCCTGGACACACTCTTGCAGAGCCGTAGCAACTTGAACAAGAAGTGAAAGCAGGAGCGGTGAAACGTATCTATTCCAGAATCATCCTTGCAGAGCCGAAGCAACTTGAACAAGGAATGAAACTGAAGGGGTGAAACGTAAAAAGCGGAAGCTGCCTCAGACTCCTCTCAGTATCTCTTGGCTTGGCGAAGCGAAGAGAGCAAGCAAAAGCGCCGAAGAATGCCAAAGCGAAGCCCAGCCAGGCGATGGCAAAAGCGCGAAAGCTAGAAGTGAAGACGTCAGCAGCTGCCCAGGTGCCCGGCGCGAAGGCAAAACAGCAGCGGCGGCAGCAGCCCGGCGCGAGGGCAAAGAAGTAAATGTAAAGTAACGAGAGTGGTGGAATAAGTGGAGATTTTAGAGATGCCGTGTCGGAGTTAAGGGAAAAGTGATCTCTCTTCTTTTTTTCTGATTC
>JAOXSG010000605.1 GCA_025800105.1 Cohaesibacter sp.
AAGAAACCTTCACGCGGCCAAAACCAGATAGCAGATTTTTTCCCTAGCAAAGCATCCCTTCAACGTCGAAAATTAGTTGTGCACCGAACAGACGAGAACTGGAAAAAGGGCACCAATGCAAATCGAGGCAAACTTGATCAACGACGTGTGAAAAACTCGAAAAAATTTTGTTTTGCAAAAACCGAAAGATTAACGTGAAAATTCTATTCATTTATTATAAACTATTTTGTAGCCATTCTAAAAACTCGTGCTTCGTCACGTTCGTGTTTGGCATGGTTTCCCACACCACGAAACGCCGTGGCTCGTGCTTTCCTCACTTGTCTCGTGTTTGGAAACCCTCAGAATAAAAAAACTCGTCACCAACGAAATAGTCGACTACTAGTCGGTGTTCTCTAGTTTTTTTTCTGCTGAATAACTTAACGAACAGCCCGACTTTCGATTCAAGTTACAAGTCTGCGGCCTCGTGGCCTTCTATCTATGCCCCAGACACTTTAACCTACAAAACACTCATGTTCGTTGTCAAACCCTTACATGACCCTCTTACATAATTATCATGGCTTAAAAGCCTGTCTTACACAAAGCGTCGTATAACTGACAAGGAATATATTT
>JAOXSG010000618.1 GCA_025800105.1 Cohaesibacter sp.
CTGTGAAACAAGAGCACTTTCAGGAGACAGAGGATACATTCCACCAACTTGGTATTTGGCAACACCACCAACAGCGGCAGTCCCACCGAACTATGCGATGATCCTCCACAAGTGGGATGAACCCACACAGGCATGGGTGAAGCTACCACTGACCAAACATAGTGAAGACGTAGAGGCAACGCAATACTCCATCTACGAGTGGTCACAATTGGTCCGCTTGGTATGGCAGACAAGGAAAGAACACAGCCAAGATGGCTTGCAGACTCACAGGTCTACCACATTCAAGAGCCTTCGGGATGCCGTCATCGCCGCAGATGACACATTATCCAAAAGAAAGGCCAGCATGGCCCTAGTGGATCACCAAGAGTTTCTGGCCACATCGGCAGGAACAGACCTGTGGACATTGGAGCCCGCGCAACTGACCAAGTTAGTCAAAGCTTTCACCGAGTGGGAGAAGGTCAACATGGCCCACATGGTGACCGGCGACAACATTGGATTGCTTGAGTACTGTAACCACAAGGACAGTACAGCACACCTCAAGGACTTCCTTGAAGTGGTTCTTCCAAATTTACACCAGCGCTACATCTGCCGGAACATCGCCTGTTGCTTTGTCATCAAAGCCTCC
>JAOXSG010000630.1 GCA_025800105.1 Cohaesibacter sp.
CGTTATTGCTGCGGCCCGGCCCGGTCCTGTCCATACTAAACAGCGTTGCAATGCGGTCCCGTCTTTAGTAATAAGCGTTTTAGCGCGGTCGCGTCCATAGTAATGAGCATGCTTGCGGACGCTGCAATGATGATCTTTGGAATAAAATGCGGCGATGGACCCAAAAATGGTGCGGATTATTGCGATCAGAACTGCCATGGAGTCTTGTTCCCTCATAGTGTGGCCGGAAAGATGCAACTGTATCTTCCCATGCGAGTTGTTAGATTTGCATGCCAGCCAAATTTGCCTTTTCGATCCCTTTCGCACGATTGCAGCAGCATATGATATACACAGGAGAAAGTTACGATAACCTGCTGCAGGCAAGTGAAACTGTGTTGTGCCGTATACCTTGACACGCCGCTGCCAACCTTGTGGGTTTCTGCTCGCCTTTTTATACGATTTTTCGGACCCTAAAAACGGAGCCAACAATTAGGCCCAAACATGGGCCCCTAAAGCTAAATTGTGTATCGAGGGCAAAGTTTTTGGTCCCATATTTTGGCGCTGCTTTTAAGCCTAGGGATGTGAGCCGAGATTGCGCAAACTTATGAACAGGGCCAGCGAAAAATTGGAAGCAGGAACGCAGCCAAACTCGTGGCAAGGGCCCGCAGCGACAAGTCATCATCCAAACTATTTTGAAGATTCCGGATTTTTTGAAGTATATTGCTGCTTGCCACTGCATGCATTATGGTGAAGTACATCGCAACACACTGGTACACGCACACACAGTGAGGGTACATGGATGCAAGGCATTTTTGTCAGGAAAAAAGGGTACGATTTCTCACACCAAAAAGTATAGGTGCCCAT
>JAOXSG010000635.1 GCA_025800105.1 Cohaesibacter sp.
TAAAGCCAGGGCAGTAGGTCCTCAATGGACTTGGTCTTGCGCAGATAGGGTGGCAGGATCGCCGATGTGAACCTGACTTTCTCTTGGCCATCGCCACGATCTCGTATGCGCGGCACTTTGACCGGCACGGGACCGATCCCAGTGATAACCTCACGTTCCGGCAGATGCCCATGCCGAACCAATCGCGCGCGGCCATCCTTGGTTTGCTCGCTGGAATGCGTCTCCAGTAGCGAACTGAGTTCCGCTTCAACGGCTTGCTGGATCAGATCACGCGCACCAGCACGTAGAAGGTCGGTCAACGGATCAGCCGAAAATCCATGTGGATCAGGAAAGCTTGTGATGGTACTCTTCGTCATGTGGCATATCCTTTTCTCATCGAGAATTGCGGCGCATCAACAACGCCATGATATGCAGCCCATAACGGGCCATCACCAACTTTCAGTTATATCTCCTGCTGCTGTATCATGCTGTATCTCCATGCATCTAAACAATGCACCCAAAATTGTGGGCTCAATGTTGGCCATAGATGCAATATTTGTGCATACCACAAGATGGCATGTGGAAAAATCTGTGATACTTGAAGAAATCCGCATGAATAAGATCTGACAATTCAGCAAAATCAAAAACTTCTGGCGTAGATCATCATTGCGTTGAGTGCGAGAGAGAACTGGATTGGATCATTCCATAAAGATCCAATCCAGTGAAAATCTCAAAAAGCTATTTGGCAAATTTGGGCATTTGGCTGATGAGCACTTGCGAATAGCTGTGTTGAGGGCGCTCAAACAAGGCTTCTGTTTCTGCCACTTCGACCAGATCACCGTGACGCATGACACCTATGCGATCGCACATTTGCCGGATCACGGGCAAATCATGACTGATGAATAACAGCGTCAGTTTCAATTCTTCCTGCAAATCTTTCAGCAAATTGAGGATTTGGGCCTGAATCGAGACATCC
>JAOXSG010000636.1 GCA_025800105.1 Cohaesibacter sp.
ACGCTCATGGCATAACTTTGCTGCTGCAAAGGACCAAACACCAGAACCACAACTCCACCAAAGCTTCGCTGACGGCTCCAGAGTAAAGGTCTTCTGGTCTCCCAGTGGCACTTTCTGCCCCAAGGCACGGGGACTTTCCCCGCAGCGTATTTGGGAGCAAGCTCCCTGTGTGTTTGCTGCGTGGCCATGCTTGTCCTGCCCCCCAAAAGCTGCAAATTCAATGCAACATTCCAAGTCAGAAACGTACAATCATTGCTGAAGTTGACGAATTAAGATGTCACAAGTAGAAGCTGTCACGTCGTATTTTGGCTGGTCTTTTTGGTTAAAGCTGGATTGTCCGCAACCAAAAGTGGAAACATGATATCACGTGGTATCATCCGAGACTGGAAGTCAAGACTGGCTTGTGTTGCCAGCTTTGCCTGACATCTTCAGGAGGGAGGCATGGAAAGAGTGAGCCCCGTTCAGTTGGCGTTCTTGCAAACGCTCATGGCATAACTTTGCTGCTGCAAAGGACCAAACACCAGAACCACAACTCCACCAAAGCTTCGCTGACGGCTCCAGAGTAAAGGTCTTCTGGTCTCCCAGTGGCACTTTCTGCCCCAAGGCACGGGGACTTTCCCC
>JAOXSG010000647.1 GCA_025800105.1 Cohaesibacter sp.
GGCAAACTGAGCGCAATCGCCAAACGCCAATAGCGCGCCATTAACAAGGTCCATGCCCCCATAGACAGCATATAAGCCAATATGGTTGTCCGGCTGGCCGTCATGGCCACAACAAACAAAACGCCAATTTCAAGCGCAACAATTCCAGACCAGCCAACCTTGTTATAGGCCGCCATCATAGCAAGCAAACCAAGCACAACCGCCAGATACGCCCCTTCCGATGTCCAAAGCCCATACCCCAGAAAGCGCAATTCCGATCCGGCAGATTCCGGGCTAACTTGCGCAAAAGTCACCGTCATAAAACCACTAAGCATATCAAGACCGGGAAAAAGCCGCCCCACCACAAGGCTGGGAAACACAATCTCACCGGGCTGCACTTTGACAATCACCAACACACTGATCGTAAAAAACACCAAAAGCATGAAGGAAAGCAGGGATGCAACGGACAATTTGTTGAGCAAACCCTCGCTTTGGTCTGAACATCCAACCACAAGCGCAATATTCATAAAGGCCAGCAAAATGGCCCAATGGATAAGATGATAAATGGAACTCATCACCCAGTCTGACTGAAATCCGATCACCTGTCCCATGATCAGCCCCAACAGCAAACTAAGAGCGGTGAGCGCAAACGCCCCTTCAATAG
>JAOXSG010000654.1 GCA_025800105.1 Cohaesibacter sp.
TATCAATTTTATGCAGAACCAATGGTATGTTCACTAACACGCATGATCAATTGCTTGTAAATGTCCCAATATTGCTGAGACTCGCTACACAAAAACCTTTAAATCTGTATTCGATTGACACGGTACCAATGCCTTTTGACACAGAAACATTAGATGGTATGAATAATGAGTACACATTTATTAACAATTCATATCCATACATGGCCCTTAATGAACACAACTACATCCCCTTAACAGAGACACAATTGCGAATGTGCGATAAGATGGGATCCATATACTATTGTCAAAATTCGTACGTGTTGCGTCAAAGAACACAACACACATGTGAATCAGCCATTTACTATAAAATGGACGCTAAAACGATAACCAACCATTGCCAGGCCAAATTCGCAGCAAATGTAGAATTTACTCCGAAAGTTTTGGATGCAGGAGAGACTATGGTTCTTTTCAATTTGCCAAGACCATGGATTCTCCTATGTGGTCAAGAAAAACAACCCACAGAAATTGAATTTGCTACATATAAAGTTGTCGACAGAAAAGAATTCTGTGAATGCAGCCTGACAGC
>JAOXSG010000684.1 GCA_025800105.1 Cohaesibacter sp.
GGTCATTGTCGCTTGTGCCGACAGCGCGCCAATATTGGTGTTGATAGTAGTCATGGCCGTCTCCTTGGCTGTAGTATTGGGTTGTTTGTTGTGCGCTTCGTTGCGCTTGTAATTGGGAACGTCGCAGGGCAAAAAAGTTTAAAGAAAATCACAAAAAACAATCCAAAATCTTGTTTTTAAATGATTTTTTTGAGGGCCTTGAAATCACACATCCGCCTCACACCTCACCAAAGTCTATATATATTAAGCAAACAGGCGGGTTTGGTACGGCACTTGCACACAAAGTCACGAATAGTGATTTGGAGCAAAACCATGGATCTCGCATCCCTTATCGGTCTTCTGGGCGCATTGGGTATGATTGCCGGCTCAATGATTGCCGCTGGCGGCATTGGTCCGTTTATAGACGTACCCTCGCTGCTGATCGTTTTTGGCGGCTCATTCTTTGCCGTTATGTTTACAGCCCCCATGGGCACCTTTCTGGGTAGTTTCGGCACAATGGCCAAAGCCTTCATGCCCAAGGCCCCAAAACCGACCGCTTTGGTGGAAACCATGGTCGAGCTGTCGGATGTTGCCCGCAAAGAAGGCATGATGGCGCTGGAAAGCAAAGAAGTCCCTGACAAGTTCTTTGAAAAGGGTCTGCAGATGCTGGTCGATGGCGCAGATGAGGCCAAGATGGCCAAGCAGCTTGAGCAGGAGATCAAATCTATGAAGACCCGGCATGAGAATTCACAGGCTGTGGTTAAGTCATGGATCGATATCGCCCCGGCCATGGGCATGATCGGAACCCTAATCGGTCTGGTACAGATGCTTGGCAATATGGCTGACCCCAAA
>JAOXSG010000685.1 GCA_025800105.1 Cohaesibacter sp.
AGTTACGAACGACGCGGTCTTGAGCTGAGCAACATCCATTTCTAAATAACGCAACAACTCGGCAAACTCAATTGACCTAAATTGAACTCAACTGAACTCAGTGGAACCCAATCGAACTCAATTGAACGTTCGATTGGCCCACTGTTTTTGTGAGAGTTCGATTGTGTTTGATTGCCGAACTCAATCGAACCCAATCAGGTGATTGGGTTTAATTGGGTTCGATTACATTTGATTAATCGAACGTTCAATTTGGTTCGATTAGGGTCTCCAGGAGTTTACATCATCATCACACTCTGAATCGAAATTCAATATTATCGTCTGTGCATCAGGCGTCCGGGAGGGCGGTTATTTTGAGCGCAGCCCAAAACCCTTCGCAAATGTCAAAATGTCTATCTATAGAGGTCAAAACTAGATACAATTTAGATCGGTTGTTCGTCATAAAGTTCTGATGTTCAAGTCTGGGTGCAAAAAGAAACGAAGTGATCGTAGTTCGACAGAAGAAGAACCAAGAAACCCAAAATGTACAAACATGGCGGCCAGCGAGCAGGAAGATTCAGCAGAAGAAGACAACGAAGGACCAAGC
>JAOXSG010000687.1 GCA_025800105.1 Cohaesibacter sp.
ACAAAACTGCATTCTTTAATAATGACACATTTTATCAATGCAAATTAGGGCTCATCAAACTCTGGCTCTCTTATTTCTGTCTTTGCAAACTTCTGTTACAATAATTTCAAGGCACAATCCAAAGACACAGGCCAAACATGACAGGCAAGAGTTCAAACACTGAGTGCACGAGAGTCAATGTGAATTTGTATTTTTGAAGTTTGAGGCCACACAGGAGGGACAGTTCAAAGAATCATCAGGAGCGCAATAACTTTAGGAGAGTTTCAGGCCAAATGACAGCGAGTTTCAACTCTTGGCAGCTCTTGCCCCCACCCCCAGGTGAAGGCTTAATAGTGGGAAGACTTCAAAGCATCAGTGAGATAGACTGAACTGTTTCAGCATCACTGAAGAATGTTCTGCACTCCACATCCATAATCAAACAGGCCAAGGAAGGATTTCATGTCAAATCCACAAATATAATATTAAATGTAGTTCCTTGCGTCTCTGCTTGCCACAACTAAACATATTTGACCCATTGCAAGACTGGATAC
>JAOXSG010000693.1 GCA_025800105.1 Cohaesibacter sp.
GCAAAATAAGTGAAAAAATTTGAACTTGATTTACCCTCATAAGCTCAAATGAATTTCATGAACCACTCAACGTAACTCGATTTGCGCCTGGCCGGATCCAAAGAATTCGGCTTGTTATTGAAATTAATCCTTTGTACCACCTTTGTACCTATTGTATCGCTGGTTGAGAAGACTTTTCAAACAGGTAACAAGCAAGGTCGCGCTGAGCGAAAATTACTTCATGTAAAAATGTCATCTGGGGCGACGTACGCGATACGCCGTAGGCGCACGCGCCCGCGAGCCATTCCGCTTTCCTTGACCAAATTTTTCGCATCGATAGGTTACCATTTTTCCTTACCCATGGCGCTCTGCGCGCGCGCGCCCGTAGGGCGCGCGCGGAGCGCCGCTATAATCCCATCGCTTATTATCGGAATTTTACGGTATTGTTATTCAGTTTCAGACGCGTCCCGTTTCCGTCAAAGTCCTGGCAAAATGGACATGGATGAGTTAAATCTCTTAGTGTCAATATGCAACACTTATAAAATAGATATCAATCAGCAATAAAAAAAGACAGCGTAAAGCGGGCAACCTTGAAGAATGCTTTTGTGTCCTCTCAATACAGTCCCCTATTTATAC
>JAOXSG010000704.1 GCA_025800105.1 Cohaesibacter sp.
CCGGGGCCAATCCAAAATGGCTCTCACCTTTTCAGGTGAGGTGCGAATCCCATCGCGGCCTACCTCGAACCCAAGGTAGTCCACTTTATCTTTTAGGAATTCACACTTATGGAGACGCCCATAAAGCCTAGCCCGGCGCAGCTTGTCAAGTGCATGTTGCAAATGTTCCCAGTGCTCCTCCATTGAACGACTATATATCAAAATGTCGTCCAAATATACTAATACAAATGAATTGATCTCCTGCTTAAATACTTCATTCATTAGCCGCTGGAATGTACTTGGTGCATTACATAGCCCAAAGGGCATCACCAAGTATTCCCATTGGCCTAAATTCGTGCAAAATGCGGTCTTCTCCACTGAATCCTTTGCCATGGCTATCTGATGATAGCCTTGAGCCAGGTCTAGTTTTGAAAAGACCCTGGCTTGGCCCAGTCGATCAAGGAGTAGATCTATCCGCGGCAGCGGATAGCGATCCTTAACCGTTTGCTTGTTTAGTGCCCTGTAGTCAATGCACATTCGCCATCTGCCATCCTTTTTGGGCACAAAAAGAACGGGTGCACCATAGGGACTACAAGATGGACGAATGAAGCCTTGAGCCAGGAGATCTCTGATCTGTTCCTCGAGCTCATCCTGCTCAGCAGGACCCAATCGGTATGGTGGCCGATAGGAAGGCTTACTCCCAGGCTCGATCTTAATCGAATGTTCAACCACCCTCTTGGGTGGGATGCCCTGTGGGAGCTGCTCCGGGAAAATGTCACG
>JAOXSG010000725.1 GCA_025800105.1 Cohaesibacter sp.
GGCTGGCTGGAGAGAGAATTGTGGCGGTCGATTGGCACCAGGTCAGCGACGTGTTCCGGTTCAATTCAAAATCGTGCGAACGCATTGGGCCGCAATACGAACTTCCACGTGGGGTATCTCGGGCATACAGTGCGATCAACAGCTGGAAAAAGCCGGGCGTCTTATTGATCATTTTGTCGCATATCAACAACAGTCAATTTAACAAGGAGCAACTTCTCTGGACCATCTTTTGCAATCCGGCGGCTATCGAGGCTATCGATCTGGTGGTAGTGACTCGAGAACGCTGCGGCGTATCTGGCAAGCTTTACGCTCTCGGAGCGTTATCTCCGTTGAGCACCACCTGCAGCTTGATTGACGACAATCTGGAAGTGGCTCACGAGTTCTCCAGATTCAATCAATTCTGTAAGCAAAGCTGCCTTGAGCTATTTCATATCCGTGTGCCTCGCAAACCATCTGCGGAGGAGACGGGTTTTGAGTCGGCCTGGAATATCGAGGAGCACCTGCCGAGGATCCGCCAATTTTTGGAAAGGGGACGTTGAGCAACACGATTAGCTGCAGTTGACTCTGCCTCTTCGTGGTTTTTGCATTGATTGGGACGATTAGCTGCAGTTGACTCTGCCTCTTCGTGATCTTTGCTTTTCAGGTTTTGTACAGTAGCTTAGTGTCAGTCTTAGATTCCACTTTGCACGTCGTTCAATTTCATTCATCAGTCATTTGTGTTGTGGGAATCAAATCAACTTGACTGGCTGCTCTGCGCCACGAGTGTGATCAGACGGTGTTCTTTGTGTTAGTCTCCAGCTCAATCAAATCCACATTCATCAATCTTCAGTTGTTTCACTTTCGCCGCTGTTACCTTTGATTTTGCAGAACCGTCGAATTACACCATTAGTTTTCTTGATTTCCCTCGGCATTTTGCTTTG
>JAOXSG010000732.1 GCA_025800105.1 Cohaesibacter sp.
TGTTATATTATAACATTTCTTTAAACTGCGATAGTGTGCTGACTTGCTGCGCACAGAAAAGCTTGTCTTGTGTCTCTTCGTCCTAACTGAGCTGTGCGCAGCCTGTTTTGATGCGCAGGCAGGCTTTTTGTAACATATCGAGAGAAGCGGCATAAGAGATGCGAAATTCATTGGGCGCGCCAAAGGCGGTACCGGGGATGATGGTCACCTGATGTTGTTCAAGCAGGAAGGTGGCCAGATCATCAATATTGTCTATCATTTTTCCATTGGGTGTTTTTTTGCCAAAACAGTTCGAGCAGGTGGGAAAGGCATAAAAGGCACCTTCGGGTGTCTGGCAGCTTATGCCTTCGCACTCATTGAGCCATTGAACGACTTTGTCGCGACGTTCTTGAAAAATTGCGCGTGATTGATGGATAAAATCCTGTGGGCCTTGTAAGGCTTCCAAAGCTGCGGCCTGGGCAATGGAATTGGGGCCAGAGGTTGCCTGACCCTGAATGGCGATCATGGCCTTGATCAGGGCTTTGGGGCCTGCGCAATAGCCAATGCGCCAGCCGGTCATGGCATATGCTTTAGAGACACCATTCATGGTGAGCGTTCGCTCTGCCAGATCTGGGGCAAGAGCGGCTATGGTGGCATAGGGTGCATCATTGAAGCGGATATGCTCGTAAATA
>JAOXSG010000733.1 GCA_025800105.1 Cohaesibacter sp.
CTTGGGCTCTTGGCTTGCATTGTTTTCGTATCGTGAACATTTTGGGTTTGCCGAAGGGAATAATTTAATTGTACAGCTGCAAGTTCTCACTAGGTGTCTTCATAACACCTTGAGCTTGCTTTGTCTTGAAAATGGCTGCCATTTTGGAAACAAGTAGCCTTTACTCATGCGCTTGTACATATGGGTGTCTCGTTTCAATAGCGTAGCCCTGGTCCCAAAGAAGACTAATTTGGTTAGTCGAATTATTGGCTAATTTAATAAATCTGCTCTTTTGCCGTTGTGCCAGCCTTGCATCCAGTTTTGTTTTTATACCTCATTTTTGTTAGGAATGAATAAGTGTTGTAGTAATTTTCACAGAATTTACAATATGAAGAACTTGAAGAGAGGAGGTAGAGATGGAAAAAAATACATTTATTGGCTTTGCAATTATGTAAAAAAAAAAAAAAAAAAAAAAAACAAACTCATGCCGCTATATATTGTCCAAATACAGCCCGTGGTTCCTGATCCATAATCCATAGCCAGGATTCCACAGTCCGGTTCCAATATTTTTTCGGTTAATTTGAACGCCGATCAGTATGGCAAGTTTATGGTTTTAGGGCGATGTTTCGTGTTGGAGACTTTTTTTTCTTTTG
>JAOXSG010000337.1 GCA_025800105.1 Cohaesibacter sp.
CTTATCTTTTGCATTTTTATCCAGGCGTGTTGTTGACCCGGGAATCCTTTAGGTTTTGAATTGGCCCGCGCTTGAGCCCACGTCCTCTTCCGCAGATCTCTGAACATGCGCACACGTTTTTCAGCCCTGTCGTGCGACCTACGTAGGCCGTAGCCTGTAGGCGCACGCGCCCGCGAACCATTCCGCTAGCCATGACCAAAATTTCTCACATTGATGGGTTACCATTTTTTCTTACCCAGGACGACTCCGCGGGCGGCTGCGCCGCCGGAGCTCCGCTATAAACTACAGAATAAAGCGGACATTTGGTTTAAAACTTGGAAAGCTGCGACGGTGCGAAATGAAACATTCAATTTTATTATGTCTAACTCTGCGCGTTCTCTATTTTGATTTCGGCATCGCAACGTCTGAGGAAAACATCACACCAGCGGGTGAGGGAATGAGTTAGCTTCGCCCGCGAGGTGTTGCGGACGAGTAACGCAATTTTTAGTTCATACTGCCAGGAAAGCATGATCCTTTCCAGAGTAAGTTTCAGTTTATTTTAGTCTGTTCCTTGGTTGGCGTGATTGCCATGGTCCCTGCCTCAGGGGCACCCAACGAGAAAAAATAGGTAAAAGGCTTGGAATGCAATTTTCTGCTTT
>JAOXSG010000756.1 GCA_025800105.1 Cohaesibacter sp.
CAATTCTGCGAGAGCAGTTTTGCGTAAGGACAAGGAGGAAAATCGCGACAATGTGGTTCATTTTCAAGATTTTACGACACAGTCATTGCGCAAAAATGCCTCGCCCTTCGGGTTTGTCTTGAAGCACCCATCTATCAAACCAAGACCTGCAAAAAGGGAACCACCCTTATTTTGCTCTTGGTTCTTCTATCTGAATGCTTCAAGACAAACAGAATAGGTTAAATTAATGGGTCCTGAGCCTAAACTATGGTAAAGCCTATGTGGGGTTGCGAGTTTTAGAATATTGATAGGGGCTCATATGCGTTGGCGGGGGCGTCGCGAAAGTGACAATGTAGAAGACAGGCGCGGGCAAGGCAGCGGGCGCTTTTCGCAAAGGGGCGGCTTGCGCTTGCCGATTGGCCGGGGCCGAGGGCGCGGAAAACCAAGCCTGATGTTTTTGATCGTTGGGGGTGTGGTTCTGTGGTTGATGGGGGTCAGCCCGACCGAGATTCTCTCGATCATGCTGGGCGGGGGTGGGTCTGTGGCGACGCAGCAAAGCTCTTTTCCCCAGACCGAAGCAGTGCCGTCCGGTAAGACGGGTGGCGCCTCTGATGATTTGACCCGATTTGTCAAAGTTGTCTTGGCCGAGACAGAGGATGTTTGGGGCAAGATTTTTCAACAAGCCGGACAGCGTTATCCCGAACCCAGACTGGTTTTGTTTTCCGATCAGGTGCGCTCTGCCTGTGGGTCTGCCTCATCGGCAGTTGGGCCATTTTATTGTCCGGGCGATCAGAAAATCTATATTGATCTTGGCTTTTACCGGCAATTGAAGACCCGCTTTGAAGCCCCCGGCGATTTTGCCCAAGCTTATGTGATTGCGCATGAAGTGGGGCATCATGTGCAGAATTTGACTGGTGTTTTGCCGGAATTTAACCGCAAGCGCAGAGCCATGAGCAAGCGCGAGGAAAATAAAATGTCAATCCGGGTTGAGTTGCAGGCCGATTGCTTTGCCGGGGTTTGGGCGCATTATACGGGACAAAAAGGTCTGTTGGAGGCTGGCGATCTGGAAGAAGCGTTGAATGCAGCCACCCAGATTGGCGATGATGCCTTGCAGCGCCGTGCTCAAGGCTATGTGGTGCCGGAAAGCTTTAATCATGGCACGTCAGCACAGCGCAAAAAATGGTTTGCCATTGGCTATGACAGCGGCAAAGCGGGGCGTTGTGATACATTCTCAGTAGCTAATCCATAATTCTTTGAACATTGTTGTTCATGCAAAGAAAAACCCGGTCAGCAGGGCTGGCCGGGTTTTGTGTGTGATATCAACAGCCGCGCTTGTTATTCGCTGACCAGATCCATGCCTTTTCTCTCGCGCATCAGGTTGGTGAAGCGGGTAAAGAGATAATGGCTGTCTTGTGGGCCGGGAGAAGCCTCTGGGTGATATTGCACGGAGAAGACCGGCTTGCCGCTAACGCGCAGGCCACAATTGGTGTTGTCAAACAGGGAAATGTGGGTTTCTTCCACGCCGTCGGGCAGGCTGTCGCCATCCACGGCAAAGCCGTGATTCATGGAGGTGATTTCCACTTTGCCTGTTGTCTCATCCTTGACCGGATGATTGGCACCATGATGGCCCTGATGCATTTTTTTGGTTTTGGCACCCAATGCCAAAGCCAGCATCTGGTGACCCAGACAAATGCCAAAGACAGGAATGTCGGCTTTCAATACATCCTGAATGGACTTGACGGAATATTCGCCCGTGGCGGCCGGATCGCCCGGACCGTTGGACAGAAAAACGCCGTCGGGATTGTAAGAGAGGATCTCTTCGCCACTGGCAGAGGCAGGCAGTACCGTTAATTTGCAGCCCTGATCGGCCAACAGGCGCAGGATGTTGCGTTTGATGCCATAATCAAGGGCAACCACATGGAAATCGGGATTGGACAGATCGCTATAGCCTTCATCCCAGACCCATGGGGTTTGTGTCCAGCCATATTGATTGCCGGTTGTGACATCTTTTGCCAGATCAGCCCCGACCAGACCATCCCATTTGGCGGCTTCGGCTTTTAGGGCGTCGCGGTCAAAAATGCCGTCAGGTGCGTGGGCAATCACAGCGTTGGACAGGCCTTTTTCGCGGATCAAGGCGGTCAGGGCGCGGGTGTCGACATTGGCAATGCCAATGATGCCGCGCTGTTTCAGCCAAGCGTCCAGATGGTTGGAAGAGCGATAATTGGATGGCTCGGTGATGTCGGTTTTGATGACTGCGCCGCGTACACCGGATGGGGCGGACATATCGACGGTTTCGGTGTCTTCTTCATTGGTGCCGATATTGCCGATATGGGGAAAGGTGAAGGTGACGATCTGACCTGCATAAGAGGGATCTGTCAGAATTTCCTGATAACCGGTAAGGGCGGTGTTGAAGCAGACTTCGGCCACGGCAGAGCCTGTGGTGCCGATCCCCTGACCCTCAATGATTGTGCCATCGGCCAAAACGAGCAGGGCAGTTGATTTGATATCCTGCCATGGCGCGGGGACGGTGGGGGATTGTGGGGTATCCGTGGCGGTTGAGTTGGTTTGAGCCATATTTTCGTGCGTCCTGCTAGCTGTTGATCCGGGTACCGTCCTGTACGGGTGCAAGGCTGTCAAACAAGTGGGCAAGCCCGGCTTTGTTTGCCTTATCCATGTCAGGAAGGGAGACGCTATTCTCAAGCTTGATGATCTAGGCCAATTGGGGGCAAAGGTCAATGAGGCTCTGGCCGTGCTTTGGCGTTTTCTTGGATTTTTTTATGCATTCTTACTGGCTTTTTGGGTGCTTTGCTGGTTTTGGTCTGTCTTTTGAGCTTTTACGGGTAAGTGCGTATTGGTCAGGCTCTGACTTGCCATCAGACCTTGGTCGATGTATTTAGGCCGTAGACTCATAAATGTGATGCATTTGGTAGAGGCTTATTTTTTCTCCCACTAGGAGCAAGGATGCAGACAATGTTTTGCATTTTCCAATCCTTGCGACGACGTGGGAGAAAAAATAAGCCCTATCCGAAAGACGTTTAAATGGCTGCGCTCTCGCTTTGTCAAAGTGTTTGAATGGGCAATCAGCCCATCCTTCACACTTTTTCGCGCGATAGCGGGCCATTTAAGCGCCAAATGCACCAGATTTATGAGTCTATGTCCTAGCACTTTGCTGATTGATGATGAGGATAGTCCCATGCGCGAGCAGATTACAGAAGGTCTTAAACAGGCGATCAAGGCGCAGGACAAGCGCCGGATGGCGACATTGCGGCTGGTGAGTGCTGCGATCAAGGATCGGGATGTGGAAGCGCGTGGCAATGGCAAAGAGCGTGTGGGGGATGACGAATTGCTGCAAATTCTGGCCAAAATGGTCAAGCAGCGTGACGAATCCATTCGCATTTATGAAGAGGCTGGCCGTCTGGAACTTGCCGAGCAGGAACGCACCGAGATGGCCATCATCAAGGAATTTCTGCCCCGACAAATGGATGAAGATGATGTCAAGGCAGCGATTGAGGCGGCCATTGCCGATATTGGGGCCTCTGGCTTGCGCGATATGGGCAAGGTGATGGGGGTGCTCAAAGAGCGCTTTCCCGGCCAAATGGATTTTGGCAAAGCCAGCGCTGTTGTAAAATCCCTGTTGATGTAATTCTGTTTCCTGTAATGTGAAGGCAGGCTCCCCGCTTGGTGGATACCAAGTGGAAGGGA
>JAOXSG010000340.1 GCA_025800105.1 Cohaesibacter sp.
AATCGCTTCATGTTTCGCCTCTGTCTCCTCTGTTTCCTCGGCTTTCTCCAACTCACCAAAAAAAACGACAAAACAAATAACCAACAAACTATAATGAATCTACAACCGAAACCTCATCAAAACTGTGTCTAAACGTGCCACTGTGATTCGGAGTCCGCATCAGCTTCCTTGAAGTGCACATTGCCATGGAGTAGATCGATCAGCGATTCATGCTTCAAGCTATCCTCTTCGGGCATCACTTGCATTATATATTCCATGGTCCGTATCACTTGATCCCTTTCTCTGGCCCAAATCAGATCCTTGATCCTAAGCAGACCCTTCCTATCATCCTCAACTTCCGCAGACAGCGATGCAAGTTGGATAAAATGCAACCAACTCCAGTAGTACAATCGATATGGCAACTTCTCCCGCTCACGAAAGACAAAAAGCGACATGGGGTCCCCGCAACATATCTGACACCAAAAGAAAACCTCCTTCCAATCACCGGCAAGACCGTCTCGCCAAATCTTCCTGTGCCTTTCCGTGTCAATGAACTGTTCCAGATCCGCATGCTGTGTCGTCACTTCGGAATCCCAGCATCCTCCACCATCCGTTCCACCCGCAGCTGCTTTCTCACACTTCTCTGACCCACCGAGTCCTTCTCTCGATGCCGCCTCCAGGAGAGGAAGCACGTTGTAAGCCTTTGCCCACCTGGCCCATGCCACTGCATCCCATTGCGGATGCCCCTCTTGCCCCTTTGTCGCATCTTCACCCTGTTCCAGCCAGTACCTGACGCATGCCACACAGTCCGCAGTGGCAGCAAGCTGAAAGTATGCAGTGTTTTTGTCATCCGGCTGAGCTTGCTCGATCCAGCTACGATATTTCTCATCGGACTTGTTGCCCTTCTTGGGTTTGGATGTCAGGTGCGTCAAATGATCTTCCTGCCAGGCCAAACAGGGCGTCGCACCAGCAGACGCTAGCCGCGCCCGCGCCCATGGAGGCCCTTCCCGATCAGACATGTCCTATCCCGGACGCGTATAGGTCAGCGTTCAGTATCTAAACACTCATAGATTATCTAAAAGCATATCACCCAACAACTCCGGAAGCATGCAGTTCAGCGAAAACGGTCATTGAATTCATTATAAACAGGGACAATCTGCAGGTCGCCTCAGGCCCCTGGAATTACATTGAAAAAACTAGAAAAATAAACGGGTCCATCGACATTGCACCTTTCGCTTCGAGATCTCAATGTTTTCTGAGCAAAGCGGCTGGTAACATATAAGCAGCACAGCGCGAAAGCTCATGCGGAACATGAAATTCGACGAAGCACCTGAGACTTTGACGTTAGCATCCGCCACTCTGCAGCGGATCCCATCACCTGCTCGGCCACTACATTCTACGCACTGCAAGCTGGACATCATGACATGGTGTCATATTTTTAGCAATGGCATCCGAAGGACATCTCCCGAATCAAGAAGACTAGACACATTCCGCTGATCGCCTCATTTTCACAATCGCTCCAAAACGTCTCGCGGTCATGAGATTCGTCCGACATGCACGTAACGCTGTATCCTAATCTTGTCTGCTAAGCTAGGATTTGGAATGACTTCCCTTCTGCTCATCCACCACTTCAATCCTGCATGTCGAACAGCGAATCTCTACGACAATTGAAATGAATCCGCGTCGCTCACATGCGCAATCTGTAGGAAACGTCAGGCGCAAGTCAAGCCGACACGCGAAATCAGCAGGCAGCATCAAACGCATGTCCATGAACAGATCACGGGTTCAACACCTCCTCCACGCGCATCATCAGTTGGCCAGCGCTATTCCGCGTCAGCCCTTTGTTCAGCTTTCCGGAGAAACGCGCGTGGCCACGCGCGGATCTGTCTAGGACCTGGAGCTCTTGATTCGCCACAAAGGTCCGAACCCCCACAGAGGTCATATGCACGCGGTAGAGCACACCCGCCGGCCTTGGTACACGTTCGGGCTTGCATCTTCAGAAACAATCAGCGGGCTTCAAAACATCAAAACATCGACACACCCCCGCACAGCACTGCATGGCCTCTCATCATCCGCCCACCACGTGTATCTATCACGGGCATCAGCTTCTGCCACATGCAAGCTGAAATACTGCCTGGTCGTTGGCTGCAAATGTCGTCCAAGAGGCGCCGCATCGGCCACTTCCCGCGCCTCGGCGAGTGGATATCAAGATTGTTTAAACGATGCTGCAATTGAACCAAAACAGAAGAACATGTCGCGTCGTGGAAACATCCAACCTGTGGCA
>JAOXSG010000763.1 GCA_025800105.1 Cohaesibacter sp.
CGGATCATAAAGCTTGCTTGGCTAGTTTATCAAAGGCCATAAGTGTCTTTAGTAAATCCTGCAAGTCCTGAACCGGAACCATATTGGGCCCATCACAAGGGGCATTATCCGGGTCCTGATGCGTTTCCAAAAACAGGCCAGCAACCCCGACAGCAACCGCAGCTCTGCACAATGTGCCGATGAATTCACGCTGTCCACCAGACGAGCTACCCTGCCCGCCCGGTTGCTGAACCGAATGGGTTGCATCAAAAATGACCGGCGCCCCGGTCTGTGCCATGATCGGCAAACCGCGAAAGTCCGTCACCAGCATATTATAGCCAAAGCTGGTGCCACGGTCCGTTAGCATAACATTGGCATTGCCGCTTTCGGTCAGCTTTGTCACCACATTTTGCATATCCCAAGGGGCCAAAAACTGGCCTTTCTTGACATTGATCACCGCACCACTTTTGGCAGCTGCTACCAGCAAATCTGTCTGACGACACAAAAAAGCAGGAATTTGCAAAATATCAACGACTTCCGCCGCAGGCGCACATTGATGCACCTCATGCACATCTGTTACCACGGGCAAGCCA
>JAOXSG010000766.1 GCA_025800105.1 Cohaesibacter sp.
CGGCTTGCAATCGAGATCTGCGCATGAACCGCATGATCCCCAACAGTCAGCCAGTGAACCCGTGGGTGGATGGCGCAACAACATCAACCAATCCCGAGTGGCCCTCGAATGGTTGACCTGGTGCGATGGTCAACTTCGCCAACAAGCTCTGACTCAACTCACCCCCGAAGACCTGGAAGACCACGACAACATGGCTCGCGCCTATCCCGATCATCCTCATCCTGTTCACCGTTCCCATCTGCAACACGTACGCAACGCGGGCGAGTATCGCGTTCCTGGGACCCCCTTCACCGTGGACGGCTTTCATCCCGAGACCCACACCGTCTATGAATTTCACGGCTGTTTCTGGCATGGGTGTCCCAAGTGCTATGCCGTACGCAATGAAAAACATCTGCGTCTCCTCAACTGCACCATGCGAGACGCCTACGAAAAGACCCAAGCCAAAATGGCCACCCTTCGCCAGAAAGGCTACAACGTGGTCGAAATGTGGGAATGCCAATGGTCCCAACTCAAGCAAACCCACCCTGACATCCAAACGTACGTGGACTCCCTCCAGTTCGTACCACCGCTCAACCCACGTGACGCCTTTTGCGGAGGTCGTACCAATGCCATCAAGCTGTATCATCGTGTGACC
>JAOXSG010000769.1 GCA_025800105.1 Cohaesibacter sp.
ATAGCCCCTGTCAAAAAAAAGGCGCGTTTTTTTTGTGGCTTGCTTTGTGATTTTTTCGAGTTGGAGTGCAAGACAACATATTATTGCAAACCAAAAATTTATCCTGCGCGCTGTGGGATTTTGGCTGTGGCCTTCGCTCTCACCTGGCCAGTTGTGTGTTCCTCTCGGCCGGCAAGCCATTTTCGCATGGAGGTACTGCGGAGAGCATTGCACAGTTCGCAAACTTCATCCAGCATGCAGAGTGCCTCTAGTGATGTTTTGGAAACAACTTTGGACAAGTTGACCATGGCCGGCTGCGAAGAAATGAGAATCTTGTTGAAGAGCGTCTATTATGACGCGTATCAGCTCAAAACCAAGGACCAAAGCCGTGAGTTTGCCAAGTTGGTTGGGAAAGTCACGGACAAGGAAGGAAATGGAATGTTTTATGAGGTCCGAGGCAAAGATAAAGAGAGCTGTGAGAAGCAGTTCCATACGGTGCTCTGCGGAAAACCATTCTTCGTTTCCAAGTTGAAAGTTGCCAAGCAGAATCAGCTTCAGTTTTATGCAGGGCTCTATGCCGACTTTGCCGAGAAAAACAGTCGAACCCAGTTCCATGCCTTGGCGATCTCACATCCCAGCAGTATGCAAATGATGCATACTTTTCCGTGTGCCAATTCCGATCTATCAGTCTTGAAGCGCTTGGGCGTGGATCGGAAGAGAGTGGACATCATCGGAAAAGTTGTCGCCATGAAAGAAGTTGAGCTGCCAAACCACGTCAAGTTCGACCTGTGGTTGAAGGACGAATCTGACAAGGAATTCATGGTGCAGCTGTGGGGACAGACCATGGTGGAGAAAGCTCGCAGCATCTCGCTTGGCGACGTCGTGCAGGTGGATAATGCGATCTTGCAGAGACAGCCTCAGACCGGCACCATTGCCGCAACCGCTGAGGCGGGCAAAGACAGTAAGCATGGCTTTTGC
>JAOXSG010000772.1 GCA_025800105.1 Cohaesibacter sp.
GATACGGTCGTGACCTTGCTGATTGATAATTCTGGCTCTATGCGCGGGCGGCCAATTTCCATTGCTGCGACTTGTGCTGATATTTTTGCGCGCACGTTGGAACGCTGCAATGTGAAAGTGGAGATTTTGGGCTTTACCACCAAAGCATGGAAAGGTGGCCAGTCTAAAGAGGAATGGCTGAAAGCCGGGAAATCTCCAAGCCCCGGGCGGCTGAATGATTTGCGTCACATCATCTATAAATCGGCTGACAGCCCATGGCGGCGGGCGCGGCGCAATCTGGGTTTGATGATGCGCGAAGGCTTGTTGAAAGAGAATATTGATGGGGAAGCGCTGGATTGGGCGCATAAGCGTTTGTTGGCGCGGCCTGAGCAACGCAAGATTTTGATGATGATTTCTGATGGTGCGCCGGTGGACGATTCTACTTTGTCGGTCAATCCGGGTAATTATCTGGAAAAGCATTTGCGCGAAGTGATCGAAGAGATTGAAACCCGCTCGCCTGTCAATTTGCTTGCTATCGGCATTGGTCATGATGTGACGCGTTATTATAAACGCGCGTTGACCCTGAATGATGCGGAAGAGCTTGGTGGTGCGATGACCGAAAAGCTGGCAGAAATGTTTGATGAGAATATTTCTGATGATCGCTGGCAACAGGGCAAAGCCCGTGTCCGTTCTGGTCGATGAGGTAGAGTTTGCACAAACAGAATTTTCTGCTTGCGCCCTTTTTGCTTTGCGGCCTTTTTCTG
>JAOXSG010000781.1 GCA_025800105.1 Cohaesibacter sp.
GATCAAGGATCTCCTGGCTCAGCGTTTCATCCGCCCATCTTGCAGTCCGTACGGGGCAGCGGTGTTGTTTGTGCCCAAGAAAGACGGCAGATGGCGGATGTGCATTGACTACAGGGCTCTAAACAAACAGATTGTTAAGGACCGCTATCCGCTTCCGCGGATAGATCTGCTCCTTGACAGATTGGGTCAGGCCAGAGTCTTCTCAAAATTAGACCTGGCACAAGGCTATCATCAGATAGCCATGGCAGAGGATTCCGTGGAGAAGACGGCTTTCTGTACGAACATCGGGCAATGGGAGTATCTGGTCATGCCCTTTGGGCTGTGCAACGCACCCAGTACTTTCCAGCGGCTAATGAACACAGTTTTTGAGAAGGAATTGAATTCTTTTATTTTAGTCTATTTGGACGACATTTTGGTTTATAGTCGTTCTATTGGGGAGCATTGGGCACACCTACGCCATGCATTTGATAGGCTGCGTCGGGCTAAGCTTTATGTACGTTTGCATAAGTGTGAATTCCTGAAGGATAAAGTGGATTACCTCGGATTTGAGGTAGGTCAGGATGGAATTCGCACCTCACCTGAAAAGGTGAGAGCAATTTTGGATTGGCCCCGGCCGCTATCAGTGCATGGCGTTAGGTCATTTTTGGGCTTGGTTTCATATTACAGAAAATTCATTCGTGGTTTCTCTCAGCTCGCAAAACCACTTACAGATTTGACTCGGGAAAAGACCGGATGGCAATGGGGTAAACGAGAGGAACAGAGTTTCCTGGCACTTAAGGCTGCGATGGCCACAGCGCCCGTCCTCCATTTGCCGGACTTCGAACGTCAGTTTGTTGTCACGAC
>JAOXSG010000345.1 GCA_025800105.1 Cohaesibacter sp.
CTGGGGAATTTTGATAAGACCCTCAACAATTCACTGAGCCTAGCTTTCACAACCCATTGAAGCCTGACCTCAACAAGCTGTTTGAGCATGACCTCATGCTGCTATTGAAATAATGCTGTCAAGGTACATGCGATAAATTTCGGCACACTCTCTGGGTGTGAAGGTGGGCCCCTTCTCCCAATTCTGACCCGCCACCCAGTACATCACAATCAAGCCAGGTACACCAGGAACCCAGTCAAAACCTGAGCAAAGACATTGTTCAGCTGGATTTGTTGGAATAGGGTGGCTTCCAATGTCATTGCGCAGCAATATGCACCAACATTGACATTTGACTTTCACTTCTACTACTGAGAGCCCCACAGACAAAGCAGGTGACATTGACATCCACCCAGTAGCTGCGCATGCCTGGGCATCCTGCCCCACTCCACAAACTATACTTCTTGAGCGGATTGTCAGTCTGGGCCGTCAGGTCAACATTCTTCAAGACTCCACTCATCTTGAACACTGCCGGCTCGATGCCTGTGAATGGAAGCTCAAAAGTCTTCCAATCCACCTTGGCCCTATAGCTCCAAAGCAA
>JAOXSG010000802.1 GCA_025800105.1 Cohaesibacter sp.
GTGTCGTTCCATCAGCTAAATTGATTTTTACTTTGTCTTTTCTTTTATTCAATACAAGCCCCTTATCTTCTACAAACGCAGTGCTCACAAAACAATCTGTTGCACCACTATCTATAAGGAACTTGACAGGAAACCCATTAAAAACTCCCTCTATACTCAGTAATATACATTCTGCAGGAATTTCCTCATCTGCAGATTCATTTTCATATTTTTTTTCTACAGGTTCTGTATCCTCAGTAACCTGCACACCTGTATCCACAGGTTCCTTTTTCTGATTTTCCATTGCAGCAGCTTCTGTCAACAGTTGTCCAACCTGCACAGAATCACGCTGAACTGTAGATTTTTGTTCTCCGTCCTCTTTTTCTGCCTCGTTAGTGCCGACGGTAAGCACTAACGACCCGTCCCGTTTCCCACGCGCTTCTTTTTCTGTGGGCAGTCCCGCGCAACATGCCCTGCGTTTGGATTGCGATAGTAAAAGCAAGCGTTTTCTGCGTGCAATTTCTGTATCTCTTCGCGCGTCAATGTCCTTCTCTGCGCCAT
>JAOXSG010000348.1 GCA_025800105.1 Cohaesibacter sp.
GTCCGCACGGGGCACCAGTTCTTTTTGTGCCCAAGAAAGACGGCAGATGGCGCATGTGTATCGACTACAGGGCATTGAATAAACAGACGATCAAGGATCGCTATCCGTTGCCACGGATAGACCTGCTCCTTGACCGATTGGGCCATGCCAGAGTCTTTAGCAAATTAGACCTGGCACAAGGCTATCATCAGATAGCCATGACAGATGATTCGATTGAAAAAACCGCTTTCTGCACTAATTTGGGCCAATGGGAGTATCTGGTAATGCCATTTGGGCTGTGCAATGCACCCAATACTTTCCAGCGGCTGATGAATACAATTTTTGAACGGGAGATCAATTCTTTCATTCTTGTTTATTTGGACGACATTTTGATATATAGTCGTTCCATTGAGGAGCATTGGGACCACCTGCGGATTGCACTGGATAGGCTGCACCGGGCCAAACTATATGGCCGTTTGCATAAATGTGAATTCCTAAAAGACAAGGTTGATAACCTTGGCTTTGAGGTCAGTCAGGATGGAATTCACGCATCACCTGAGAAGGTGAAGGCTGTATTAGATTGGCATCGGCCGCAATCCGTGCATGATATCCGGCCGTTTTGGGG
>JAOXSG010000820.1 GCA_025800105.1 Cohaesibacter sp.
TCTTGAAATTGGTTGCGGGGGCAGGATTTGAACCTGCGACCTTCAGGTTATGAGCCTGACGAGCTACCGGGCTGCTCCACCCCGCGTCATTGAAGTGTCATCTTTATAGAAGCATTTTTTTGAAATGCCAGACGAAAATAACCTTTTCCCCTTTTTTGTTTTTTGAAAAATCAAAAGCAAAAAAGGGGAGACAATCACTCGCCTCCCCTTTTGACCAACCCAATTGCAAGAGCACGCAATCAGCCACGCTCGCGCATCAGACGCGCCTTGTCGCGCTGCCAATCGCGCTTTTTGGCGTCCTGGCGTTTGTCATAGGCCTTTTTACCCCGACAGACCGCAATGGCCAGCTTGGCAATGCCTTTGTCATTGAAATACATTTTGAGCGGAACAATGGTCATGCCATCGCGCTGAACGGCATTGACCATTTTGTGGATCTCGCGCTTATGCAACAGCAATTTGCGCGGGCGTCGCGGATTATGATTGAAGCGATTGCCTTGCACATATTCCTCAATATGGGAATTGATCAAAACAATTTCGCCATTCTCTTCCGAGGCATAAGACTCTGCAATATTGGCTTTGCCTGTGCGCAGGCTTTTGACCTCGGTGCCGGTCAATTGCAAACCGGCCTCGATCACTTCACCAATCTCGTAATTATGTCTTGCCTTCCGATTTTCCGCGACGACACGGTTATTCGGATCCTGTTTCTTTTTCTTAGCCATAGGCCACAAATAGGACGATTAGAGCAGACCTGCAAGCTTCATTGCGGCTTCAATCTCGGCTTTCACCGGATCTGTCGCCTCCATCATCGGCAAACGGATCTCATTTTGCAGCTTTCCAAGCAAAGACAGAGCATATTTCGCACCAGCTGGCGAAGGCTCAAGGAACATGGCACGATGCAAGGGAGAGAGAAGATCGTGCAATTCAAGTGCCTGATCCCACTTGCCCTGTGCACAAGCCGCCTGAAAACGCGAACACAAATTGGGTGCCACATTGGCCGTAACCGAAATACAGCCATGCCCCCCTTGTGCATTATAGCCAAGAGCAGTGCCATCTTCGCCAGAGAGCTGAAGAAAATCCGCGCCCATAGCAAGCCGCTGCTGGGTGACCCGCACCAAATCAGCCGTTGCATCCTTCACGCCAACAATAGTGTCAAAATCCTGATAAAGACGCGCCATAGTCTCCACACTCATATCAATCACAGAGCGCGGCGGAATGTTATAAATTACAATCGGAATGGAAACAGCTTGCGCAATCGCCTTGAAATGCTGGTAAAGCCCTTCCTGACTTGGTTTGTTATAATAAGGCGTGACAACCAGAACACCATCAGCGCCAGCTTTCTGCGCATGTTGGGCCAAATCAATCGCTTCCAACGTATTATTGGATCCTGCCCCAGCCAAAACTGGTGCCCGTTTATCAGAGACAGCAATACAGGCTTCCACGACCTTTTTATGTTCGTCATGGCTCAAAGTTGGGGATTCCCCTGTCGTTCCAACAGGGACAAGAACATTCGTGCCTTCCTTGATTTGCCAATCAACAAACGACTCAAAGGCTGCATAATCCACAGCCCCATCGCGAAATGGCGTCACAAGTGCAGTACAGGACCCTTTGAACATGCCCATTTTCCTTCATCACTGGGCCGTATCATCACTATAACCAGCCCTAAAATCCGGCATTTTGCCGAAAAATTATAACAAAATGTCAAATTACCCCAGACTTCCGGCAAAATGACGATATCATGGCGACATAACACCATATTCGACCTAAAGATGCAAGAACACCAAACAGCGCAAAAACGCTAAGGCTATATTCACCATAATTATGCAAGATTCATGGCTTAATTCGGTAAAGCATCCATAATCAACATTATTAGCTGATATGAAAAAGTCTCTTAACACCCTTGCCCATGCATCCGTGTTCCCTATTTTGGTGGTCGGTCTTCTGGCACCAGCCTTGGCCTCAACTTCCGCAATCGCACAAACCATGCCATTGCCAAAGCCACGCCCGGCTCCCGCTGTCAGCTACACGCAAACAGCCCCCATTGGCAAGAGCACAATTGGCACTGTCATTCATGCAGCCAATAACACATCAGGCTTTTTCCCTCAAAATCTGACCATTTTGCCAAGGACCAAACCCGGCCTTGCCCCGCTGCCAAACACCAACACCAGCACCGGCACCGGCACCGGCACCATAACAGCAAAACCGGCAGCAATCCCCGCGCCCGCCACCGCAACTTTGCCCAAAGTGGCCAACACCAACAATGACATTGCAGCGCAAAAAGGCAGCTTAAAACAGGCCTTGGATGCCTTATCACGCAAAAAATCAAAAACAGCTCTGGCCATTCACAAAGGCATGAAACGCTCGCTTGATCGGGTGATTCTCACCTATATTCTGGCCATTGGAGGCTATCGGGATTTAAGCGCCGCCGAGATTAAGGCTTTTTATGATAGAAAACGCCAATGGCCCAGCCGCTCTCTCATTGCAAAACGCATTGAAGAAGCAGTTTCCCGCCAGACATCCTCTGCCCCTGCCTTGGCACGCGCCTTTGGCAAAAGCATTCCAAAATCCACAAGTGCAGGCATTGAAGTTGCCATCGCCCATGCCAAAAGCGGCAACAAGCAACAGGCGGCCCGCATCATTGCTCCCATTTGGCGCGCCAACAAACTGTCCGCGACATTGGAAAAACGCATCCTTTCCAATCTTGGCTCTGTTCTGACACGCACCGATCACAAAGCCCGCGCCGATTATTTACTCTATCGCGAACGCGCCAATGGGGCGCTGCGCCTGAAACGCTATTTGACAAAAGGACAAGCGGCCTTGATAGATGCACGCATCGCTGTCATTCGCCGCAGCAAAACTGCCAAATCAAAATTAAATGCGGTCCCCGCCTCCTTGCGCAAAGATCCGGGCTATATCTTTTCCAAAATTCAATATCTGCGCAGAACCGGACAAGAAAATGCCGCCGCCAATCTGATGCTAAAAGCCCCGCGCACTGTCTCCAAACTGGTCAATCACCGCGAATGGTGGATAGAACGGCGCCTGCTATCGCGCATCATGCTCAACAAGGGGCAAGCCAAAACCGCCTATAGCATAGCAGCCAACCATACGGCCCAACGCGCCAAAGATATATCAGAGGCGGAATTTCACGCCGGTTTCTTTGCCCTTCGCTATGTGAAAAATACCAAAACAGCCGCCATTCATTTTGAACGAAGCTGGCAAAAAGCAAGCAGAAAACGCGACAAATCCCGCGGTCTCTATTGGCAAGGCAGAGCATGGGAAGCCGTGGGCAATCGAGCCAATGCTGTAAAATTCTATAAAGCCGCCGCCAATTCAACCGTCTATTATGGACAATTGGCAATGGAAGAATTAGGCCAGAAAACCTTGCGTCTGACCAATCCGGCCCCGGCCACAGCCCAGCAAAAAACCACCTTCAATGGCCGCGAACTGGTGCAAGCCGTCAAACGCCTAAAACAAGTCGGCCATGCCAAACGCGCCGGGCCGATTTTGCGCCATCTGGCCCGCACCTTGCCCAATGCCTCCGAAGTGGCCCTCGCCCACCAATTGGCACAAAGCTACAGTTTGCATCAAAATGCGGTACAGATCGGTCAAATTGCTCTATCTCGCGGCATGCCAGCCGACAAACTGGCTTTCCCGCTGAATGTGATCCCGCGCTCGGCCAAAACCAATGGCGTTGATATTGCGCTGATTTATGCGCTGGCAAAACAGGAAAGCGTCTTTAACATTGCCGCCGTCTCCCACGCCAATGCCCGCGGCTTTATGCAAATGCTGCCAGCAACTGCCAAGCGAACCGCCAAGAAAATGGGCGTCAGATTTTCAAAAGCCAAAATGACCACCGATGCCAAATATATCATCAATCTGGGTAGCTATCATTTAAAAGGCCTGCTGGAGCGCTTCAACGGTTCCTATATCATGACCTTTGCCGCTTACAATGCAGGCGCAGGCCGCCCGCCCCAATGGGTCAAGCGCTTTGGTGATCCCCGTTCGCGCCGCATCAATACAATCGACTGGGTGGAACGCATCCCCTTCACCGAAACCCGAGATTATGTGAAGAAACTGACCGAAAATTTGCAAATTTACGAAGCCCGCATTCATGGTCGCAAGCTTGATATCAGCAAAGATCTAAAACGTGGACACCCGGATTAAGATTAAACACAAAACAGCCATAGGAAATCCTATTCACAAAGCGCCAAAAAGAAGCACATGAATTGACACCTTCTGCGCTTGGCAGGATCAAGAAATAGCGCTAGTCTCTCGCGCAATCAAAATTCCCAGCACCTCTTTAGAGTAAAGAGCCTGCAAGGCACAAGACATAGTGATATGTCTGCCATAAGGACAAAAACACATGAGCCTTGAGCCTGTCGAACCGGATATGCATGATCTGGATATCCCCCAAAACGATATCCCGGAAAATGATATCAATGTGCAGCATTTTGAATTCACGGCCACCGACGGGCTCAATCTGCGCGGAGAGATTTTCGGAGACCGCCTAAATGATGCCTTGCCCGTGCTGTGCCTGCCCGGCCTGACGCGCAATGCAAAGGATTTCCATCCCCTTGCAGAACGTCTGGTGCGCGACCCGAACAATCCGCGCCTTGTGATGATTTTAAACAGCCGCGGCAGAGGCACATCGGATTATGACAAAAACCCGGAAAATTACGATATCCTGACCGAAGCCAAT
>JAOXSG010000853.1 GCA_025800105.1 Cohaesibacter sp.
AACTGCCCCCGATCGACAAGAATTGTGCGACGCCTGTAGTGCTCGATGGAAGAAGTTTACATGATTCCTCAAAAGGAGTTGGACCAGCTCACGCAATATTACAAAGGGAAATTGACCGAGAATGCCCTGCTCAACAAAGCCGCTCACCTCGCGGCCCAAAAACATGTTCTGCTGGCCGATCCCAAGTTACCCCCCTCGATCGTCAAGGCTCGAACCAAACCCATCAGCCAAGAGTTGACGCAACTCATCCGACGGTTAAGACAATTTCCCGGAGGAGCCGGAGGAGCCGAGACCGAGATCATTGGAAAGAGCAATGTCAGCATTGGCAACATAAATATGAGACGCTCTACCAAACCCATAGGCACACGTTGAAGAATCTCCTCTGTGACGCGTGTCGGACCACCCCCGATCAACAAGAATTGTGCGACGCCTGTAGTGCTCGATGGAAGAAGTGTACATGATTCCTCAAAAGGAGATGGACCAACTCACGCAATATTACAAAGGGGAATTAACCGAGAATGCCTTGCTCAACAAAGCCGCTCACCTCGCCGCCCAAAAACATGTTCTGCTGGCCGACCCCAAGTTACCCCCCGCCATCGTCGAGGCTCGAACCAAACCCCTCAGCCAAGAGTTGACTCAACTCATCCGACGGTTGAGACAATTTCCCGG
>JAOXSG010000874.1 GCA_025800105.1 Cohaesibacter sp.
AGGCTGGTGCCGCGCATCCAATGGAAAGCAATGTCATGGGTTTTGTTTCTCGCGAGGCCCAAGCCAGCGCAGCGCCCAGAAAAACAAGAATAGGACAAATAATGTAAAGGGTGACGCGCAATTGACTTGCGGCTTCAAAATCTCCGCTCATCAAAAAGGCGTCCAGCTGGCCAATATCCATCGCCAGTATTTTGGAAGCTGTCGCGATCAGTCCGCCCAATGCTCCTGCTAAAACACGTGTTATCGCACTCATTTCCTCCTCCTTAACCAAGTTTTAAGGAAGATATTATGCGTGGAAATAGATATATTTGCAACTTTTAGTTTTGGTCAGATCATTATCAGCCCAGCCAAATGCCTTGTTATGTCCCGCTCTCGCCGCGTCTTTGCTTGAAAAAATCCCGCAAAATATGCGCGCACTGGCTTTCACGAAATCCAGAATATACCTCCGGGGCGTGATGGCAGATTGGCTGATGATAGAGACAAGGGCCATTTTCAACGGCTCCGCCCTTGATATCCGCTGCACCAAAATAGAGGC
>JAOXSG010000881.1 GCA_025800105.1 Cohaesibacter sp.
TAATTCATCAGGGAAAAAAAACCTGAAAGGTGATGGATTAATGACAGATGTTGGTGGAATAGCAGCAGATGCTTTATATCATCATGGTATTCCTTGGTTGGCAATGAAAACTGTTGAAATGGGCGTTATGGAGCTAGTGAATTAATGAGAGATCCTAAACTACAAAAAAAAAGCTACAGATTATGGAATGAAAAAATTAACTCCATTTGTTGTTGATACTGCTGGACACGCTTTGGATAAATTATCAACCAAAGTAAGACCAAATAAAAAGTATAAAACAGATCGAAAAGATTTAGATGGAAGTGGAATTATTGATGGATTATTAACTTCTGGCGTGGCTGGCAGTCCTTGGCAGGTGAATTACAAGAAAGGGATAAAATTAATTTCCGATCCAGAATTATGGGCACCAGTTAATAAGATGCCAGTAGCAGATGCTAAAAAACTTGTTCAATATTATAAGGATCAATATTCTGAAGCCAAAAAAAGAGGATATAAAAAAAGTTATAACACATTTGTAAAAGAAATGGGTTGGGGAAAAGGAATTGATATTCATAAATGGATTGGTAAATTACCAAAACCCAAAGCTGGTTGGACT
>JAOXSG010000883.1 GCA_025800105.1 Cohaesibacter sp.
AGCTGGCCATCCTAGGTCCATGGCGGTTCATCTTTCAAAATATGTTGAGGACATGTTGAGAGAGAATTTCGAATCGAGTCCCTTGATCTTGATGAAGAAGAGGACAAGTTTTTTCTGGAAGTGGACGCAGCGAGCAAAAGAATTGAGCGTGGAGGAACGGAAGTACAAGATGAAGCTTCCAGAATACCTTCAAAGGCTGCACCAGAAAAAGAAGTTGTTACTTTGGGCTGAGATCTTGGAAGACTTGCAATACCCAGATCGGGATCTGATCAAACACGTGGCGAATGGTTTTCCAATATCAGGCTGGCTTCCAGAGTCGAATGTCTTTCCTAAGGACACAAGGCGGCCTGAATATGACTTGGCTACTATCAGAAAAATGGCAGCAGGTCTCAACAAGGCCATTCTTCAACAGACTTTGAACCAAGATCGAGACGAGACGGTTGAAGCAACTTGGACGGCAACGGTTGACGAGCTTGAACGTGGGTGGGTCTTCCGAGACGACATTTCCAAGATTGATGAATTT
>JAOXSG010000896.1 GCA_025800105.1 Cohaesibacter sp.
CTCTGATCCTCGTCGGAGACACGAACATACCCAACTTTTTGCCCCTGTTTTGGTTGTAATGATTGCTTTGCATCCATACCAAAAACTCCCACAGTTACAGCGATTTATAAAAATTTACGCTCATGCAAATGCATGATCAAAAGGGTTCCCTTTTGAAAACGTCTGTAGGAGAGGGTTTGAGAGTAGGTGTGAGTGATATTGAATCAGAGATTTCTGCCAAATTCAAGAACAGGAGGAGTACAAATTTGCTATACTGAGAAAGGGAACCCTTTCTCATGAATGTTACTGTTTTCGGTACAGTTATCGCCGCAATAGGATGCGTTATCATCTTGCTTTCGGTTTCGACCGTACTCTCAAACCGAACTGCTCCAGATAAATATTATCACTACAGCGCAGAAAATAGGCGCGTTACTGATGAGGCACGCGCCCATATGACAAAATGCATTTATTCTCGCATTGGCGAAACAAGAGGCTTTGGCGGAGGATGCCCGATGGGCGGTTACTCTGCTTTGGTCACATATCTTGGATTATCCATTGCTGCTGTCGGCGGTGGGCTGATTATCGCATCACGCCAACCACCTCAATCAAGAGAAGTCACTGATTAAACCAGCAGGAGCCTTGATTGCTTGATCGCAATCAGGGCTCTTTTTTATTCTTTTAAGGGGAAGCCGAGAGGTGCTTCCTCTTCTCTCCCCACAAGGACAATAAACACGACCCGTGGCTCACTTATGTTGCGCCCGCACCACGTCGCATTGATTGTCCTTTGCCCCTCCCATCTCCGTCTTCGCCAGAGGGCAAGGGTTGTAAGCGCAACCCAAGTCCAAAAGGAGAAGACAAATGACAGTGACTTTTTACGCCCAGCCCTACAATATCGATGCGACAGGCTTTTATTTTAGCGATGCTGAAACCTACAAGGAAACCATTGGCAAGATCGTTGGTTCCTATGGGGATCCAGTCGAAGAGTTCGAAATCCAGTTCATTGATGGCAATGCCATTGATGTGGAACTGTTCAAGGCACTCGGTATCAGTCAGGCGACTATTCTGCCCTTCATGGAAAAGCTGGAGGAATGGGAAGACTGGAACAAGACAGATATCATCATTGCCGTTGGCGAATGTGGCTACAGCTTTGATCTGGAAAACGATGATCCAGATGATCTGGATATTGATCTCTATGCAGGCATGGATCTAAACGATCTTGCCCACCAGTTCGTAGAAGAAGGTCTGTTCGGTGACATTCCCGAACGCTTAACAAGCTATCTCGATTATGACGCGATAGCCCGTGATCTGGGGCATGATTATGCCGAGACCACTATCACAGGTGAAACTTGCGTTTATCGCATGGCGTAAGGAAGGGGTGAGCTATGACATATTCAAACCCTCACACGCATGGCGGATATAGCGCGGGGCATCCTTGGTATTATCTTCTGGGTGGAGCAGTTCTCAGTCCAAAACAGATCAGAGAAGCAACACGCCAGAGTGACTATAAAGGTTATGCAAGGGAAGACATCTATGCAGCAGACAAGAAGGCAGAGCCGAAGCGGTCGGCTACCCTTAGGGCATTCAGGGAGAAATTCGAAGCTGATCTCAAACAGGATCTACGCTTCTATCGGCGCATGGCTTTGACATTGCACCGCTATCGCAAACAGCGTGGCATAGCCGAAACGCCTGTTTGCTCAGACGACATCCATATGGCAATGAGCCTCAAGCACAATCATCTGGTCAACGATTTTGCCCATCTGATCCTCATTGATACGCTCCTCAACCAGCAAGGGGATTTGTTTGGTATTTGAGGCGAGGTGTCGAATGAGTTATAGAATTTGCTTCTATAGCTCATAAAAATAGCGTAATATGAGTTATAGAAAGGTGTCCTATAACTCATGACTTGGAACTGGCAAAAATCCGACTGGCCTCAATTTACTTGGAACAAAAAGGCTCTTGAAGAGCTGGAAACTCGATTCTTGCATCAGTCTGGGATATTGCTTGGCACACTCAAGCATATTGATGATGAGCAAAAACAGCACCTTACAATCGATCTGATTTCCACGGAAGCGATGAAAACATCCGAAATCGAGGGCGAAATCCTCAATCGTGATTCCGTTCAATCATCCATCCGTCGCAATTTTGGTCTTGATCCGACCCACAGCAAAGCCAGCCCAGCAGAGCAAGGCATTGCTGATATGATGGTCGATCTATACCACAATTTTGAAAGCCCGCTTTCTCATGACATTTTACATGGTTGGCACAAGATGCTGACCATGGGGCGACGGGATCTGCGTGACATTGGGCAATACCGCACCCATGAAGAGCCAATGCAAGTTGTCTCCAACTCTTTGCATGAACCTAAAGTTCATTTTGAAGCGCCACCCTCTTCGGCAATGGATTCGGAAATGGAACGCTTCTTGGTATGGTTTAATGAAAATGACAGCTTGCCAGCATTGACACGCTGTGGCCTGGCGCACTTGTATTTTGTCTGCATTCACCCGTTTGAAGACGGGAATGGCCGTATTGGGCGTGCCATCGCAGAAAAAGCACTGTCACAAAGCCTTGGACAGCCTAGCTTGCTTGCTCTTTCCCAAACCATTCAGCACAAGCGGAAGGATTATTATCGCTATCTTGAACTCAATAACAAAGAACTGACTGTCACTGGCTGGCTGACTTACTTTGCTGAAACCATTCTGGAAGCACAGGCAGCATCACAGGCATTGATCGAGTTTCTCATTGCCAAAACGCGCCTTTATGACAGTTTGCGCGGAGCGCTCAATCCACGACAAGACAAAGCGATTGAACGCATGTTCCGGGAAGGGCCTGCTGGATTTAAGGGTGGTTTGAGCGCCGACAATTACATCACCATCACAGGTACAACGCGGGCAACAGCGACGCGTGACCTCAAAGATCTCGTTAAGAAAGGTGCACTCAAGCGGACAGGAGAGCTTCGTCATACACGCTATTGGCTGAATATTGGTGACGACAGCTAATGATTTATGCCGCGAAACTCATCTGATCCTGATTGATGAGCTTCTCAACCAGCAAGGGGATTTGTTTTTGTTTTTAGAAATCGGCTTCGAAGTTCTGACCGCCATAATAAATGCCTTCAATCAGAACTGTGTCATCGGTCACCATAAAGGCAATGGTTACCCGCTTTTCAAAGCCGACTATTCGCAAGCCTTCCAGCAAATCATCCCGCGCAGTGCCACGAAGTGGGAATGTTTCCAAGCCGATACAGAAATCAACAATGCGCGTGATATAACCATCCGCGCGACTTTCATAGCCAGATTGAACTGTAATCAAACGATGTAATGCATCGATCTGACGTTCAGCAGCGGGTGTAAATTTGACTTGCACGTTTAATTACGCCTCGGATTGACGGCGCTGCTTCAAACGCGAGAGAATTTGATCGGCTGGCACGGCTTTGTCTGGATCATCCAGATATTCCTGATGACCTGCCAAGACTTCCTCACGCAGCCATTTTTCCAAAGCCGCTTCGCGTTCAGCCAAAGCCCGAACGCCATCGCGTAAAACTTCGCTCACGGAAGCATATGCACCTGAATTGACTTTTTCTTCCACCATTGCCGCCATTTCATGAGGCAACGTGATGCTAAATTGTTGTGTGGTTCTCATGGGATTAATCTCCTTTCCTATTTGCAGTATATCACATCAATAGGATTGAATACTATTAAATAATATTCACCGCTCATTCCTGAAACCCGAGCGGAGGGATATTGGAGGGTGTTAAGGAACCTTCACGGTGACGTTCACATTCATCCCAGTGCAGCCACTCCATAAAATTCTCTGACAGCGTTTTATCATCTCGATGCTTGTCGCATTCGGTGATCCATTCCTGAATGTCAATGCCGTGGTCTACGAGCCAATCCACGTATTCCCAATAGTTTTTGGGAAGGACAATTGTCTCGTCGATACCAAACGCATTCTTGTAATTGCGTCCAATTGTCTCATGGGCAGGTGATGTATAATGGCGTTGTAAATATTGCTCAAATTCATATTGATCCATAAAGCCAGAATAGCAGAGTGAAGACACACTCTGCTATTTGAAGATATTCCTACCGTTCCCAGCCACGATCTTTACTTTGACCCTTGGCGATAGACTTAAACTCCCGTTTCAGGCTTCCTGGCTCTCGAATATCGAAACGCTTGGCTTTTTGTTTTTCTGGTGATGGCAAATCGCGTTTCACACCAGACATCCCCTTCGGAGCGCGGTTCTTTTCCCCCGATGGTGAATATGATGGCGGAGAAATGCGCCGATCCGCATTGTCCTTGTCGCGAATAGCGTCAGGCTCTTTGACCTCCTCTTTTGGTGGGATGCCAAGACTGGCATCCCTGAAAGGAGTTTTCGCATCATCTACCATGTCACTTTGCCTTTCCATGGTGCGAGGAACTGATAGTTGATAGTGTCCGTTCCCATGCTCCAGAACTTGGGAGCGGCTTCACGAACATCATCGGGATAATAAGGCGGGTACAGCCGATCAAAGCTGTCATGGATGGCATGGGTGATGCCGCGCACTGCAAACTGGCAGACCTGTTCGAAGGAATTATCTGTCTTGTCAATCGGTGCTTCATCGAGAGCAATTGCCAGCCCGCCCAAACGCGCAGCACGGCACAAGGTGGCTTGGTCAAGCGTGACAGACATGGTCACGGTGGTTTCAGGGTGATCAGACATAGATCATCTCCGTGTTTCAGAACTTGAATATGTAGAAGGTGGTGGATCGGCAGACAGGCTGCCGATCCTTGGAAGCCTTATTCAACTTCGATCTGCTTTGGCTTTTCGGCATGCAGGTTAACGCCCTTGTCATGCAGTTCAGCATCCTCAAACCAAGGCACCTTGTCCGCGATGATCGGATTCATATTCTCGACAAAGAGAAGCTGCTTGCCCTTGTCCATGCGCATCAACTGATCAGGGTATGCCAATTGACGCTGTGCAGTGGTGTAGGCTGCCGTCTCAGAGTCCGAGACAGACTCTGAGGTCGAAGCAGATTGCCCCGAAGAGGTGCTGCGCCCGAAGGTTTTGCCAATGGCAGAGGAGAAACTCCAAACCGTTTTCACGCCGCAAAGGGATGAGAAATACTCCGCCGTAAATTTGTCCCGTGATCCGAAGTATTGGATCACGCCCGCATTGGAGATGAAAGTCTCCCAACCATCACGATAAATACGCTTGAGCTGGCTGTAGTCTTGCGCAATCGCCCAGATCTGGATGCCGTAGCCCGCCATCAAGCCAAAGGCTTTCTCGACCATGGACAGATACCCCAGAGCGGGAAGCTCATCGAGAATGAACAAGACAGGCCGTTCTGGCTGGATCTCGATATTACGGGCATTAATCATCAAAGCTTGTTGGATAAAAAGGCGCAGTGCCCGACCATGGCTGTCCAGCTTGTCTGAAGGGATCACCAGATAGATTGTCATGGACTTTGTCTTCAGGTCAGCAAAAGAAAAGTCTGACTTGATCAAGCTGTCACGCACACGCGGACTATCCAGAAAATGCGTCTGCGATTGCAAAGTTGCCATCACATTGGAGAGCAGCTTTTCTTCCTTTTGCAGACAGCGTGCGCCCGCGCTGCGGACAAAGTGGTGTGGGGATTCCAGCATCTTTTTAAACAATGCGGTCAAGGCATCCCCATCCAACAAACACAGATCCCGCACCCGACCAAGATGGCGACGACCCGCTTCGTCAGGATCAGATACCACATAGCCGATCAGCCCATGGAGAACGGCTTTGGCTTCATCCGTGAAGAATGGCTCTTTTTGAGAGGCAACGATCATGGCATCGGCGAGCAGCATGGCATCGTCAGCCATATCGATATCCGCAGTATCCAAGGCATCAAGTGGATTATAGCAAGACGGTTTCATGTCCGTCGTCATCCATGGATCGATGGTATGAACCTCTTGCCCCATCACCGCGCGACGATGTTCAGCCGTCACCAGTGAATTTTCGCCTTTGGGATCAATCACGACGATTGAGCATGTGCTGGAAAGAAGATTCGAGATAATGGCCGTGGTTCCCTTGCCAGAGCGATTGGGAGCCGTTGTTCCAAGATGGCGATCACCGTTATAGTAGATCACCCGATCTTCGCCGTTTACGTCACGGTATCCCAGCCGAATGCCTTTGGGTTCAAACAGGCCTGCTTCTTCCAACTCTTCATTGGATGCCCATTCACTATCACCAAAGATTTTAGGTGGGGTCATAAAACGCTCGACAGCGCCACGTGTCCAATAACCAAGCCCGATGCTGAACGCCGCAGCGGAGACGGGCAAAACAAGCCCCCAACCCCAGACACCGTTATCAAGCAAGACAACGAGACCGAGAAGAAAGGCAACAATGCTCACCACAAACAAGCGGAACTCTTTGGCCTGAGGTGACAAAAACCATCCCAGTCCAAAGCCCATCCCACCAGACGAGGCAATGATGAGCAGCCGCCAGTGAGCTAAATTGGGCGGCTCATAGTAGATTGACCAGTTCAAGGACCGCGCCATAGCATCGGTATCGGCTGCAAAAAGGCAAAGCGATACCGTTACGACCCAAAGGGTCGTTTGAAGATATTTACCAGACATGACTTTTCTCCGTTAAGTCATTTGTTTAGGGAGTGAGATCAGGGCCGTTTCGTCGGCGCTTGATCATTGGAGGTTCAAGAGATCGATTATGATCTTGTTCTCGAACCTGGTTCAGGCCACGTGTATCCCGTATAAAATGCGCAATATCACGCGCCAGAATTTTCCGATCCTGCTTGTGCCGCAGTCTCAAGACATCAAACCGATCTTGCAGCGTTCGGCGATCTGCCATCTGCGCAGAGATCAGATCATTTTGCTGTTTGCGATCCCGAAGCAGGCATTGATAGGCTTCAGCTTCATTGCGTTTGATCGTTACTTTGTGCTGTCCACTCAACCGATCAAAGAAACCACGCAATCCCGTATTCAGGCGGTCAAAGCGCGTTTTGCTTTCTGCAATCCAACGCTCCTTCTGACTGTCATGCAGCATTGTTCGCTCGCACCGCTGATGCGTAACCATCTCGCGTTTTTCAAACTGCAAAGGCTCCAAGTCTCGTTGATGTTTATCTTTCACATCGGCGATAAAGCTCTTAAGGCGTTTCGACACACGGCTGCGAATATCCTTGCGCATCTCATCGACAGAGTTCAGATGGTCAGGTGATCCCAGTTTGGACTTCACATCCTTGGCGCGGACACCAGACCATTTGGCAAGCGCGTAGACATTGCCTTCAACATCCAGAGCGACAAAGCCACGCCGATCCCCTTTGGCCAGAAAGTAGCCACGTTCTGACAAGGCATTCTGCAATCCCTTTAAGCCATCGGAATGCGTCCATGCTTCTCGGAATATCTGTTTGATCTCACGTGGATCAACGCCAAGCCGTTTGGATTGCTGCCATTCCGCCAATGTGAAGTTAAGAGGGCTTTTCCCACCATGGGTGCGTAAGCCTTCGGGAAGCCTCCAATCATTCTCCAGATACAGCTCACGCGTCAGAGCCGTCAGTTTGCGTTTGAAGTGCGACATCCGAACAGCTTTGAGCTCAACGCCGTCAATGCGACTCCACACACAATGCGCGTGGCGACGCCCTTCTTTTTCGTGAATGACGATGGCTCGAGGCTGATCTGACAGCCCAAGTTCCTTTTCTGCCCTATCAGCGGCATCGATCAGCTCTTGATTAGTAGCTATATGATCTGATGGCGGATTGAGGCTGAGCGAAAACAGATATTGTTTGCACTCTGTTGCTTTGGAGATCGCATAAACCTCTGTCAGGGCACCATGCAGATCATCAGCAATGAAGCCACGTAGTTCAGCAATCTCGACATGATCATTGTCGAGATCGTTCATCAGATGATCCGCAAGCTGATAAGCACCAGAACGTTGAGAGCCTTTAAGGATCATGATGAACCTCCATCATCGGATGAAGGGTGCAATCCCAAAGCTTCCAGCAATTTGAGGCGCATCCATGCCACTTCTGCGCAAGCGCGTTGCAGGTCTTGCGCAAGCTCTTCATCAACGATCAAAGAGCCTTGATTGAGGTGTTTGGCGATCTGATTGAGATTACTTGCTGTACGGCTTCCACCAAGTCGCGCGAGGATTTCTGCAAGGAGCTTTTGGTCAACAACAGGCGGCTTGCGCCGCTTACGATAGACAGGCGCATCATCAGAGAGAACAACAGACTTGATGTAAGATGCTAGAGGCATGCCACCCGCAGCCTGTTCAACCTGATCACGCTCTTCAGGTGTAAAGCGAATGGAAAATGGCGGTGGACGCTTAATCGGTTTGGAATGCAGGCTGCTCATGGGCGTGGCCCCCGCAAATTAGAAGGCAAGGAGCGCTGCCTGCTGTCTTCACTTTCCAAGCATTTTAAAGCGCGAACCAGCTCAGGATCAGATGCAATCTGCTCCGACCAGTTCTCAAGTTCATCAAGCGTTTCTGAGGAGATTTTTGGTTCTATATTAGACTGATCAACTGCACCAAAATCTCCGATTTTGGTTTCTTTGCTTGCAGGTTGCCGCCCGCCAACCCAACCTGCTGGGTTTGGTTCCAGGCTTCTTCTCTCACCTGCACCATTTTTTCTATTCTGAGTTCACCATAACAGTTTGGTGATGAGAATGGGCTTGTCTATTTTCAAAAGATGATCTTGCTATTGCCTCTGCCATCGTCAGGATTTAGTGCTATGCATTGATTGCATGACTTGCGGGCTTTTAAGCGGACGTGTTTGAGGGCTGGTCGTGTATAAGTCTTTGGAAAAGTGGTTTTTCCTTCCTTTAGGTTACCCGCCTTAAGAGTAAGAAAGTGCTGTTTCGCCCTTGCTCCGTGTGGTTTTGCCTTCTATCTTTTCTTTTAGGAAAAGCTGCTGTCCTGTCAGATTTTAAAAAAATAACCAAGGGCACTGGTGGGAGGAAAAGGGATTATGACAGAATTTGCCACGCGTGAGGATGCTCTGAAATTTGAGCAGGAAATGCCATGGGAAGCGCGCGATGTGCCGCATACCATGTATGACTTTATCAGCCGCACCGCCCAAAAGCATGGGGATCGGCCTGCCTTTTCCTATCAGTTATTTTCTGGTGCCAGCGATCCAGCCCAGACGCTGAGCTGGTCTCAATTTCATGGCAAGGTTACGCAGGCGGCCAATCTGTTTCGCTCGCTTGGTGTGGGCGAAGAGGATGTGGTGGCTTATGTGCTTCCCAATTGTCTGGAAACAGCGGTTACCCTGATTGGTGGCTCTGTTGCCGGGATTTCCAATCCGATCAATCCCTTGCTGGAGCCTGAGCAGATTGGGGCGATCCTGCGTGAGACCAATGCCAGAGTTGTGGTGACCATGCGGGCTTTTCCCAAAACGGATGTTGCGCAAAAGGTGGCCGAAGCGGTGAAACATGCGCCCAATGTGCGCACGGTGCTGGAAGTGGATTTGCTGGGCTATCTGACGGGTCTTAAAAAAGTCATCGTGCCCTTGATCCGCCCGAAAAACCCTGAAGCCAAGCGCAATCACGTGGATGTTCTGGATTTTAACAAGGCTTTGGCGGCCCAGCCGTCGGATCGCCTGACCTTTGCGGATAGTGAGGGAGATCGGGTTGCTGCCTATTTCCATACGGGCGGCACCACCGGTATGCCCAAGGTGGCGCAACATAAATATTCCGGCATGATTTATAATGGGTGGCTGGGGCATAGATTGCTGTTCACAGAAGAGGATAATATCCTTTGTCCCTTGCCGCTTTTCCATGTCTTTGCCTGTCATGTGATTGTGATGTCGATGATAGCTTCTGGTGCTCATGGTATTTTCCCAACGCCGCAAGGCTATCGCGGTGATGGTGTGTTTGATAATTTCTGGAAATTGATTGAACGCTGGAATGTCACTTTCATGATCACTGTGCCAACGGCTTTGTCTGCTTTGATGCAACGGCCTGTCAATGCTGATGTTTCCAGCGTGAAAACGGCTTTTTCCGGCTCCTCTCCCTTGCCAGTGGAACTGTATCGGCGCTTTGAAGAGGCGACCGGGGTCGGGATCATTGAAGGCTATGGTTTGACGGAAGCGACTTGCCTTGTGTCTTGCAATCCGATCCATGGGGAGAAGAAAATAGGCTCTGTTGGTTTGCCTTTTCCCTATACGGATGTGAAAATTCTCAATCACACCCCTGATGGCCCTGTCGAATGTGGTGTTGACGAAGTGGGTGAGATTTGTATCGACAGTCCGGGCGTCTTTACCGGGTCCACTTATACCGAAGCGGACAAGAATCATGAGCTTTTCCATCATGATCAATATTTGCGCACGGGTGATTTGGGGCGGATTGATGAAGAGGGCTATATCTGGATTACAGGGCGGGCCAAGGATTTGATCATTCGGGGTGGTCATAATATTGATCCGGCGGAGATTGAAGAAGCTTTGGCCGGTCATGAAGCGGTGGCCTTTGTCGGGGCTATTGGTCAGCCTGATGAGCATTCGGGGGAAGTTCCGTGCGCCTATGTTGAATTGGTGGCCGGAGCGAGTGTCGATATGGATGAGCTGCGTTCCTATTGCAAACGCCATATTCATGAGCGGGCCGCTGTTCCCAAACATATCGAGGTTTTGCCGGAATTGCCCAAGACGGCGGTTGGCAAGGTGTTCAAGCCCGATTTGCGCAAATTGGCGATCAAGCGTGTTTATGATCAGGTTTTATCAGAAGCGGATCTGGAAAGCCGGGTTGTACAGGTGGTGGAAGACAAAAAGCGCGGCCTTGTTGCTCATCTTTCTTTGGCAGGGGAGCAAGAGCGGGACAAAGTATCTCATATCCTTGGCTCCTTTGTTTTCGCCTGGCAATGGCAGGATGATTGATCCTGTTCTTTGATTTTATCATCAAAAGCTCTATCGCTCTTGTCAGGGATAGAGCTTTTTTTGTGATTGCTTTTGTCTTGGACCATCCTTTTGTTATATTTATATGATAGGACTTATACGGACCAAAATTGACGAATAGGACTCTGGGATGAAACGGCTTGGAATCGGGCTGATTGTGCTGTCTGTGATTGCGCAATTGATGGGCTATTGGCCTTTGATGATGCAGCATGGCGTGGTTCCGCTCTTTAGCCAGTTTTTGGGAAGTTCTGCTCTGATTGTCATGGCATGGGCTATGATCCTGTCAACACGGATCCGGGGTCTGGAGGCTGTGTTTGGGCCTTTGGACCAGATGTATCAATTGCATAAATGGCTTGCCGTTGCTTCAATTGGTTTGATGGTTTTGCATGAAAATCTGGATGCGGAAGTCAAGGGTTTGCCAGAGATTGAAGGCATTGCCGAAGATTTGGGGGATTGGGGCTATCATGGGTTGCTGATCCTGATTTTTGGCTCGCTTTTGACTTTCATTCCCTATCATTGGTGGCGGTTTTCTCACAAATTTATCGGGGTGTTGTTTGGCCTTTGTGCGGCTCATTTTTTCCTGATTGAAAAGCCTTATGACATTTTGTCCGTGCTTGGTCTTTATGTTGGGGGCTTTTGTGTTTTGGGCCTTGTCAGCTATTTGTTTCAAATTGCCGTGCGGCCCTTGCTGATCAGAGGGGCGCTTTATGAGATTGTGGCTGTCCATCAAGTGGCAGGGGAAATTTTCGAGCTGACCTTACGCCCCAAAGACAAGGCCATTTCGCATAAAGCCGGGCAATTTGCTTTTCTTGCGCTGGATAAAAAAGGCAAGGATGAGGCGCATCCTTTTACCATTTCCAGCGCTCCGTCCAAAGACGGGCTTATCCGGTTTTCTATCAAGAGACTGGGTGATTATACAGGGTTGATCTCTGATCAATTTCTGGTTGGAGAGACTGTGCGGCTCAGTCGGGGCTATGGTCATTTTTTGCGACCCCTAAAAGCACAAAAGCAAATATGGGTTGGGGCGGGTATTGGCATTACACCGTTTCTGGCCTGGGCGCAGGATCTTCTTTCACAAGTCCAAGGGCAAGAGAAGAGCGCGTTGGTGGATGTGGATCTTTATTATTGTGTGCGCACAGAACAGGATGCCGTTTATGCGCGGGAGCTGGATGAAGTGGCCAAAGAGGTGCCGGGTTTTCGCTTGCATGTGATGGCAAGCCGTCAGGGGCAACGCTTTTCTGCGTCTCATCTTGTGACGGCTTTGCCTGATGATGGGCAGATTGTGTCGGTGGCTTATTGTGGGCCTGATGCGTTGCGGAGAGAGTTGCAAATGGCTTTGCGTGCTAAGGATGTGCCTTCTTGCTCTTTTCACTATGAAGCTTTTGAGATTCGCAGTGGAACAGGGCTATGGCGGTTGGTTGGTGCCAGACTTTTGCCCCATGTTATGGACCGGCTTTCTCCGCTTTTCTCACGCTGATTATGGGTTTTTTGTCTCATGAGACGCGTTGAGTGAGACATTTTGTCATCGGCAACTTTGGGACAGTTTTTGGGACAATTTGGGGGCAATAATTTTAACTTGCTGAAATTATTCATATTTTCTTATTTTAATAAGGGTTAAACCTTATGAAATTAGAACCATTCCAAACTATTGATTTTGCAGGTATTTTTATTGACATTGCAAGTCACTCTCAGTAATAAAACATGAGAAATATATTCAAAAACCTTTGAACGCAGGGCCTTGAACCCTGGTGATTGGAGGCATTATGAGCGATTTTTACGGCGCGTTTGAGGAAATGGTCGGGCTTTGTTTTTATGAGCCCAAATTCTTTGGTTCGCATAAAGAGGTGAGCCTTGAAAGTGACAAGGATGACACTGCCTCTGACGCCCATCGCCCTATATCTGATGATTAGCAAAGTCTGATGATTAGCAAAGAATGACGTAGGCCTGCTGCATCAAAGATTGTCTTGCAGGCTGTGGTGATGTGATTTTGTTTCGTTAAGGACAGGAAAGATATGAAAAAGATTCTGGGTCTGGCCGCTTTTGTGCCTGCTTTGATGATGAGTGCTTCTGCTTATGCGGTTGAAGCCAAAGATGTGCTGAAAACCTATGCTGATATTGCACAGGCCGGTTATGAGGATTCGTTGAGCACAGCGAAAGCTCTGGACAAGGCTTTGGAAGCCTTTGTTGCTGCGCCAACAGAAGACAATCTGACCAAAGCCAAAGCGGCTTGGTTGGCGGCGCGTGTGCCTTACCAGCAGACAGAAGTTTATCGTTTCGGCAATCCGATCGTTGATGACTTTGAAGGCAAAGTGAATGCATGGCCTTTGGATGAAGGTCTGATCGATTATACCGACAAAAACTATTATGGCACCGAATCTGACGAGAATGCGCTGTTCACTGCCAATGTGATTGCCAACAAGGAAATCACCATCAATGGTGAAAAAGTTGATGCGGCAAAAATCACCCCAGCTTTGCTTGGCGAAAAGCTGCATGAAGCTGCCGAGAATGAAGCCAATGTGGCAACCGGCTATCATGCGATTGAGTTTTTGCTGTGGGGTCAGGATGTGAATGGCAACGGCAAAGGCGCCGGCTCCCGTCCTGCTTCTGACTTTGACGTGAAAAACTGCACCGGTGGCAATTGTGATCGTCGTATCGATTATCTGATGGCTGCGTCCAAGCTGATGATTTCTGATCTTGAAGGCATCACTGCTGCTTGGGGTGAGAAGGGTGAAGCCCGCAAAGATTTGATGGCTCAGGGCGATCAAGGTGGTTTGACCCGCATTCTGACCGGCATGGGTTCGCTGTCTTATGGTGAGCTGGCTGGTGAGCGTATGAAGCTTGGTCTGTTGCTCAATGATCCTGAAGAAGAGCATGATTGCTTCTCTGACAATACGCATAATTCGCACTATTATGACGTAAAGGGCATCATCAATGTCTATAACGGCTCTTACAAGCGTGTTGATGGCTCTATGGTCAAGGGTGCAAGCCTGAAAGATCTGGTTGCAGCTAAGGATGCCGGCCTGTCCAAAGAATTGTCCGGCAAGCTGATGGCGTCTGACAAAGCTTTCTCTGCTATGGTTGAGCGCGCTGAAACAGTTGAAGCTTATGACCAGATGATTGGTGAAGGCAACAAAGAAGGCAATGCAGTTGTTCAGGCTGCGATTGACAGCCTTGTTGACCAGACCAAATCTATCGAGCGTGTGATCGCCAAGCTTGATTTGGGCAAGATCGAGCTGGAAGGCTCTGACAGCCTGGATAACCCAAAAGCTGTGTTTGAATAAGATTTTGAAGCGGGCTGGATTTTCCAGCCCGCTTTTTCATTCACCCTTCGTTGAGAGACAGTCTCAAAGATTGTCTTTTGGACCGGGGCGCTTGGGTGAGATGTTGAGCTTTTGCAAGCAAGGTATTGGGATGGGCCAGCCAGTTTGCAAAATTCCAGCTATGTTCAGGACCAAGATATGACACCCTCTTTGTGTCTCATCAAACCTATGTCCCGTTTGATGTCCGGCGTTGCTTTTCTTTCACTGGTCTGGTCTTTTGACCCGTCTGCTGCTTTTGCTTCTTCTGTTGTGCGCGATGATTTATCAGAGGCTGACCGTGCTAAGGTGGAGGCGATTTTAAAAGCGCCGTCTTCTTTTGAAACATCCGAAGCCTTTGAGGCTTTGAGTGCCGGTAAGGCAACCGGGTCGGCACAGCCTGCGGCCAAAGCCTATTCCCAAGCCAACAAACCCATGAGCCGAGAGGACCGGCAATGGTTTCAGCTTGGATTTTCTATTTTCAAAAAGCTTTGGGTTTCCTCTCCCGCTTCGACCAAGGCATCTGATGGCTTGGGGCCGCTTTTTAATGCGCGCTCCTGTTTGCGGTGTCATCCGGCCAATGGGCGCGGCCATCCGCCTGACCCGGGCGAGATTGATGCGCGCACCTTTTTGATCCGCCTGTCTGTTCCTGCGTCCACACAGCAAGAAAAGGCCCGGCTTTCCAGCAAAGAGGCCAATGCGATCCCTCATCCCGTTTATGGCGGACAATTGCAGGACCGTGCTTTGCCCGGCTTGCCGCCAGAAGCGCGGGTGACTGTGCGTTATGAGAGCGTGCCTGTCACCTTGGCGGATGGAGAGGTGATCAAGCTGCGTAAACCCACATTCAGCCTTACAGATTTTGGCTATGGCGATCCGGGGGAGATGTTGACCTCACCTCGCATTGCCACGGCGATGATTGGGCTTGGTCTGATTGACGCCATCCATCCGGTCGATTTGATCTCTCAAGCTGATGAAGAGGACCGCGATGGGGATGGCATTTCCGGTAAAGTCAATTGGGTGAAAGACAAGCGCAGTGGCGAGATTGTGCCGGGTCGATTTGGCTGGAAGGCAACCGAGCCAAATGTTTATCAGCAATCCTCTCATGCTTCTGTGGGGGATCTTGGTTTGTCTGTGCCTATTCTTCCCAATCATTTTGGCGATTGTACTGAGGCGCAGGATATTTGTGCCCGTTTCCCTCATGGAGGGCAGGATAATTTGGGGGGATTGGAAATTCCGCCCGTGCCGTTGGATATGATGGTCTTTTATACGGCCAATCTGGCTGTGCCTGAACGGCGTGATGTGGATGATGCCAAGGTTCTGGAAGGCAAGAAAATCTTTCATGACGCGGGATGTGCGTCTTGTCACAGACCGAAATATGTCACTCGCCGTGATGCTGCGTTAAAACAGCATCAATTCCAGCTGATTTGGCCCTATAGTGATTTTCTGCTCCATGATATGGGGCCAGATTTGTCGGATAATCGTCCGATTGCAGATGCCAGTGGGTCTGAATGGCGCACCGCTCCTTTATGGGGGATTGGTTTGGCCAAAGATGTTGCGCCGGATGCGACATTTTTGCATGACGGACGGGCGCGCACTTTGCTGGAAGCTGTGCTATGGCATGGGGGCGAGGCGCAAAAGGCGCGTGATCATGTGGTTGGCTTGCACAGAGCGGAGAGAGAGGCTTTGTTGGCTTTTCTCAATTCGCTGTAAAATAGAAATGATGGGGCATGTCTTTCGGTTGAGGTCTCAACCTAGGACATGCTCTCGCCTTTGTTTTGTTGGATCCTGATTTCATATTCTGAGACAGGATTTTGCTTTTTGGGGATAGTGATAATGGCAAATAGTCAGTCTTTGGCATTGAAATTGGGTCTGATTGGGGGGCTGGTTTTTGGAGCAGGCTTTGCTTCTGCTGTTTTTGCTGCGCCAACAGACGCTGATTATCGTGCTGTCGCTCAAAAAGCCTATGAAGGCTATATTCTGCCCTCTTTTCAAGCTCTGGAAGATCAGGCCCGCCGGATGGAGCAGCAGGTCGGGGCTTATTGTGCCAATCCTGACAAGGCTGGACATGAGGCACTGAAGGCCGGATTTGGCAAATTGGTCTATCAATGGGGTTCTGTTGAGTTTTTGCGCTTTGGGCCGATGCAGTCTAAAAACCGATTTGAGCGGTTGTTATTTTGGCCAGATCGCAAGGGAACAGCCCTTAAAAAAGTGCGCCGAGCCCTTCAGGCGCAAGATGCCAAGCGTCTGGCGTCTGGTGCGTTGGCGCAAGGCTCGGTTGCCTATCAGGGTTTGAATGCGCTGGAATATGCGCTTTTTGGTTCTGGCTATGAAAGCTTGTGGGCCAAAGATGATAGCAAAGGGGCAGGGGCCTATCGTTGCGCATTTGCCCATGCCATTTCGGCCAATATTGTTGCCACCAGCTCTGACCTTGTTGCTGCCTGGTCTATGGAGGGCTTTGGTCAGACCTTTACGCAACCGGGATCTGATAATGCGCTTTATCACAGTGGCAAGGAAGTGGTTGCAGAGCTTGTCAAAGCCATTGGCACCAATGCGCAATATTTTACGGATGTGAAATTGCTGCCTGTTATGGGCAAGAGCCTTAAAAAGGCGCGACCGAAAAAGGCCATGTTCCGGCGTTCAGACGCCAGCCTTGCCTCCATGCTTTCAAGCCTTGATCATGTCGAGAGTTTGATTGAGGAAGCAGATTTTGCGTCGCTTTTGGATGAAAGCTCATGGTGGATCCTCAATGGGGCGCGGTTTGAATTGAGCAATGGCCGCAAAATTATCGATGGCTTGCAGAATACTGGTTTGCAAACTGCTGTTGTTGATGAAGAGGGGCGCAAAAAGCTGGTCTATCTGGAGACCGTTATACGTGGTTTTGGTGAGGTGATGGTCAGCGAGTATGCGGCTGGCGCTGCCTTGGTCATTGGGTTTAATTCTCTGGATGGTGATTGATGGGGAAGGCTCTTGAGCTGGATCGTCGTCAGCTTTTGGCGGCAGGAGGTGCAACGCTGTTGGCCGGTTTGATCGGTCCGGCTCGCGATGTTGCTGCTCACAGCAAGGCCTTTTTTGCCAGTGCTGTGCGGATGCCGGACAAGAGCTTTGCCGTGCAATTGCTTGATGAGCGCGGGGTTCCGCTTGCACTCTATCCTTTACAGGATCGCGGCCATGATGTTGCGGTGTCGCCGGTTGGGCGCGAGCTTGTTGCTTTTGCAAGGCGTCCGGGGCGCTTCATGCTGGTCATAGATAAGCTTGGTCAGGCTGAGCCGCGTTTGATCTGGGCGCGCGAGGATCGCCATTATTTTGGCCATGGGGCCTTTTCTGCCGATGGGCGTTTGCTTTATGCGGCTGAAAATGCCTTTGAGGAAGACAGCGATGTCACGCATGGCGTGATTGGCATTTATGACGTTGCTAGCGGTTTCAAACGTATTGGTGAGCATCTCTCCCATGGGATTGGGCCTCATGAGATTTTGCTGATGGGGGATGGAAAGACATTGGTTGTTGCTAATGGCGGCATTATGACCCATCCAGATTATCGCCGTGTCAAACTGAATCTGGACGATATGAAACCCAATCTTTCCTTTTTGGATGTAGAGAGTGGGGCTTTGCTGGATCAGATGGACTTGTCTGCTGATCTGCATCAATTATCCATTCGCCATATGAGCATTGATGCCGATCAACGGGTTTGGTTCGGGTGTCAGTATCAGGGGGACGTGGTTGACGAGGTGCCTTTGGTTGGCTCTTACAAGCGTGATGGATCTGTGCGTATGAGCGTGATTCCTGAGAGCTTATCCCGATCTCTTCGCAATTATGTTGGCTCTGTTATGTGTAATGGCGATGGCTCGCTTGTGGCGACGTCCTGTCCGCGCGCTGGTAAAGTTCTCTATTGGGGTGCAGAGCGTGGCACATTTGTTGGAGAGACTGTTTTGTCAGATGGTTGCGGTCTTGCGGCTTGGGACAAAGGGCTTGTTATGAGCAATGGCCTTGGGGAATTTGGACGTGTTGCTTTGCCCGGTGAAGCTGCTTTTGAGGTCAGCCATCGACAATCTGGTTTGGCTTTTGACAATCATATGATTGCCTTGTGAGCCGACTTTTGTATTTGGCTCTTGGTTTACATCGCCCTCTTTCTATCTTTATTTTAACGGATATGTGGTTAGACTGGTTTGCAGAGCAGGGGTGATTGGTTTCATTGCTGCTCACAGCAAAGAATAGGACATGCGATGTTTGATAATTTGGTGCAGTTTTTCAAAGGCTTGTCTGCCAATGAGGATGAGGCCTGTCTGTTTTCTGATGGGGATTATCGCGTGGCTGCTGCTGCTTTGCTGGTGCATCTTGTCAGCGTTGACGGTGTGGTGGAGGAAGCCGAGCAAAAAGCCCTTCGCACAATTTTGAAAGATCGCTATGCCTTAAGCGATGATGAAACCAAGGCTCTGATCTCTCTTGCCCGGGAGCGGGACAATGAGGCGGTTGATCTTTATAATTTCACCTCTGTTTTGAAGCGCAATCTGGATGAGGATGGCCGTGCCCAGATTATTGAAATGATGTGGGAATTGGTGTTGGCAGACGGTCATATCCATGAATTTGAGGACAATCTTGTCTGGCGTGTAGCCGAATTGCTTGGTGTGTCGCGACGAGACCGCATTCGCCTTCGTCAATCGGTTCAGGCGCAACAGGATGATCAATAAAGCTTATGACGATTGATCAGCCAAAAATTCTGATTGTCTTGCATCAGGAAAATTCCATTCCCGGACGTGTTGGTTGGATGCTGGAGCGGCGGGGCTTTCATCTGGATATTCGCCGTCCTCGTTTTGGGGATCCTTTGCCCTTGCATATGGATGATCATGTGGGCGCTGTTATTTTTGGTGGGCCGATGAGTGCCAATGATCCTGATGCGTTTGTCAAACGTGAGATTGACTGGATTCATGTGCCTTTGGCAGAAGATAAGCCATTTTTGGGTATTTGCCTTGGGGCGCAAATGTTGGCCAAGCAATTGGGTGGATCTGTTGCAGAGCGTCAGGATGGGCAGGTTGAAATTGGCTATTATCCGGTGCGCCCGACCCAATCTGGTGCAGACTTGCTGGCTTGGCCGGAGCGGGTTTATCAATGGCATGGCGAGGGCTTTTCTGTGCCCAAAGATGCCGATTTGTTGGCGAGTGGGGATTTGTTTGCCAATCAGGCCTTTCGGTATGGGCGCTGTGCTTATGGATTGCAATTTCACCCCGAAGTGACCCTTGCCATGATGAACCGCTGGACGGTCAAGGCGTCTGAGCGTTTGAAATTGCCCGGTGCCAAACATCGCAATGATCATTTTCGTGGCCGGTTTTTGTTTGATCCGGCGGTTGAGCGCTGGCTTACCCAATTTTTGGATCTTTGGATTGGCAAAGCCTGATTGGATTTTTCTCAGATTGCAAAAAATGTCATGCAAATTGCATGATTTGAGAGTCTAACAAATCGTAAGCATTTTCTATATCTGGGGTTTGGACGTCTTCCTTATCAATATCTTGTGCTCTCTGTTAATAGATTGATTTGGCACGGCTTTTGCTGATGTTTTGGCATCTGGCCTTTTGTTTTGCGTAGCCAGATTTGTGATCTGGACGGGCGCGATGGCGATTTGTGTTGCGTGCCCTGTCGGGCCTGTCCGGTTTGCTGTTTGTTTTTACCCTAAATCTGGTTCTAAGGCTGATAGCCCTTGCAGGAGCGCGTTTGGCTCGCTACATGATGAAGAGCAATGGATGGCAGAGATTTGCTTTGCTTTTTCCGCCCTTTGGAAAGAATAGCCTTTATGCGGCTTTGTTGAGGATAGTATGACTGCTGTTATTAATCTGATCGATCTTGTTCTTGGCCTTTACACCTATGTGGTGATTGCAAGCGCTGTTTTTTCCTGGCTTTTTACATTTAATATTGTCAATCCGCGCAATCAGATTGTTGCCGGTATTTATGAAATGTGCTGGAAATTGACCGAGCCGGTTCTCTCGCGCATTCGCGCTTTCTTGCCGCCGATGGGTGGTATGGATTTATCGCCAATTGTCTTGCTTTTGGGTATTTTCTTTGTGCGCAATTTGTTGCGGACCGGGATCTATTAAGCGAGCTCCTAATCCTGCTTTAGCTGGCTGGACAAAAAAAGGCGCGAACCCGATTGGGTCGCGCCTTTTTTGATAGCTCATGCCGTTGGTATTATTTCTTCATATTGTCGATAGAGGTCTGGATCATTTCCTTGGCTTTTTCAGGGCCTGCCCAGTCTTCGATCTTGACCCATTTGCCCGGCTCCAGATCTTTGTAATGTTCAAAGAAATGTTTGATTTGTTCGATCAGGTTTTTAGGCAGATCTTCGTAGGTTTTGATATGGTCGTAATGGCTGGTCAGTTTGGAATGGGGGACCGCTACGACTTTTTCGTCCTTGCCGCCGTCATCTTCCATGATCAATACGCCAATTGGGCGGGCGCGCATGACAACGCCGGGGCTTAACTGAGCATCGCCGACAACCAAAACATCGATGGGATCGCCATCATCGGCCAGTGTGTTTGGCACAAAGCCATAATCGCATGGATAGGCCATTGGGGTGAAGAGAAAGCGATCCACAAACACAGCGCCGGAGTCTTTTTCAACTTCATATTTGACGGAGGAGCCTTTTGGCACTTCGATCACAACATAGATGTCATCAGGGGCGTCTTTGCCAGCCGGGATTTCACTAATATTCATGAATGTCTCTCCATTCGGACAGGGTCTAGAAATTATCTTTGTTGCCGTTGGTATTAGGGCCTTGGCGTGGTCTTGGCAAGACAAACCTTAGGTGAAAGCGTCTGGGGAGGAAAAGAGCCTTACAGCTCTTTAAAAAAAGGGGAGGGAAGGAAAGTGTGAGGTCAATCAGGGCAATAGATCGAGGGATTCTCACTTGGTCCTTCCCCCACTCATATGAGAGATCATCTCATATGGAATGGTGCTTTGCTGAGTTGTGAGACGAGCGGGTTGTTTCTGAAGTTTGATTTTTTATGATAGGATGGCTTTTGTTTTGTAAAATGATATCGAATGATTATGTTTTGAAATATTCTATCAAAAAGGCGAAGATTGTTATTCGATCCTTGTTTGTCTCTATAGGTGCCGCAAAATTTTTGAAAGCACAATCACTCATATGGGTGATAGTCTTATAGATGTTGGCAGTATAGCGTCCGCTCATTGGCACTTGGTTTGCGCATTTCATGGCATTTTCGTTGTGACTATGGCTTTGCTTTTTATGGATCCTTGCAATGAATAGACAAAAAGACCTTGATGATTTGCGCAGTGAGCTGATCGGTCGGGTCTATGATGTCGTTTTGCATCCAGAAAGCCATGATGCTTTTTTGGCGGATTGGGGGGATTATATTTCCCGCAAAAGCGCCGTTTTTCATGACCGGAAAAATTCCAGTGATCAGAGCGAAGAGATTTTGGATGATTTGGCGCTGGAGACCCATTTTGCGCGGGCCCATATCATTTTGGAAAAGCTGGGGCGGCCCCAAAAGCCTTTGACGCAGCGCTGTCAGGAGCAGAAAAGCGGCATTTTGTTCGGCTTTAATCGCGATGGTGTGATGACCAGCATTTCCTCACAGGCACAGGCCTTGTTTGAGGATTTGTCGCATGCGGGTGAGGTGGAAGATTTTTTAGAGACTAAAAGCGCAAAGGATTGGCGGACTTTTCTGGCCAAATTAAAGCGCTCACCCTCTCTTGCGTCCTTCTTTGTTTTTTCCCTTGCTGAGGGGGGCAATCTGATTGCGCACACCATTCGTGACCCTGACAGCGATCAGATTGAAGTGGTGGTCAAATATCTGAAAATTGACTGGTCCGATGAATTGCTGATCCTGTTGTCGCGGCGCTTTGGCCTCAGTCAGCGAGAGCTGGAATTGCTTCAGGATTTATCAAAATTTGGCTCGCTTGATGTGGTGGTGAAGCAAAATTCCCAATCCAAAAATACCATTCGCACGCAAATGAAGTCGATTTTTCGCAAGATGAATGTCAGCGCCCAACCGGAATTGATGCAATCTGTCTCCATGCTGGCTTATTTGTGCGATTGTATTGGCCATGATGATTATGTGCATTTTGAACAGCCAATTGTGGGTCAAATGCGCCGGTTTGCTGTCTCAACCGGGCAGGATGTGCCCGTGCATTTCATTGGGCCTTCCAAGGGCAAGCCGATTTTGTTTTTGCATGGTATGTTGGATGGTGTGGCCATTACGGCAAAGATCTTGGATGTTTTGCATGAGAAAAATCTGCGTCTGATTGCGCCGGTGCGGCCAAATTTTGGCTCTGCCGGGCCAAGTGATCAAATGAAAGCGATGCCCCATAAAGTGGCAGAACAAGCGGTGCATATTCTGGATGTTCTTGATATCGCCAAAGTGCCGATCATTGGCCATATGTCCGGGTCCGTCTTTGCTTTTGCAACCGCTGCCAAACTGGCAGGGCGGGCTGAGGCGGTGATCAATATTTCTGGTGGGGTGCCTATTCTCTCGACCAGACAATTTTCAAAAGTGGCACCGCGCCAGCGTGCCTTTGCCTATACAGCGCGGTATGCGCCTGCCATGTTCCCCATTTTGTTGCGGGCTGGCGTTGCGCAAATTGATGCCATGAAGACCGAAGAATTGATGAATGATCTCTATCCATCCGGCTCGATTGATCGGCAGGTGGTGCAGGATCGGCATATCGCCAATGTGGTGGCTGATGGCTATCATTTTGCGGTGGCGCAAGGATATACCGGCTTTCAATATGATGCCTATCATGTCACGCGCAATTGGTCGGATCTGGTTAGCGCCTCCCCTGCGCCTGTGCTTTTGTTGCATGGACGCCATGATCCGGTGGTGCCTATTCATACCGTTCGTGATTTTGCAGAGCGTGAACATGCAAAATTGGTGGAATATGCGGATGATGGGCAATTGATTTATTATAGTCGGCCAGATCTGTTGTTTGAAGAAATTTGTCAGTTTCTAAAAGATCAGAAATCTGCACCAGAGGCGTGATACCAACAAGCAGAAATAATAGGCAGTATGGTGGGGCCATACTGCCTGTTTTGGCTCTTTTGTTGTTTAGCGCATGATGTCGCTATCGGGATTGGCAGAGATTTTATGGATGGCCAGATCTGCACCCATGCGTTCGTCATCGCTGGAAAGGCGAATGCCAATGGTTGCTTTTAAAATGCCATAGACGAGATAGCCGCCAGCAAAGGCATAGACTGCTCCCATTAAACTGCCGACCAATTGAGAAGCAAAAGTAACGCCGCCAAGGCCGCCAAGGGCTGTCGATCCAAAAATCCCGGCTGCAATGCCACCCCAAAGGCCGCATAAGCCATGCAGTGGCCAAACCCCCAGAACATCATCGATTTTGAGTTTGTTTTGAGAGAGGTTGAAGGCATAGATGAAAATGGCACCGGCAACACCGCCAACGAAAAGCGAGCCGATTGGATGCATGATGTCGGACCCGGCACAGACAGCGACCAGGCCAGCCAAGGCCCCGTTATGGATGAAGCCCGGATCATTGCGGCCAATAACAAGAGAGGACAATATGCCGCCAACCATGGCCATGAGGGAATTCATCGCGACAAGGCCGGAAATGCTTTCCAGAGATTGCGCTGTCATGACATTAAAGCCGAACCAGCCAACACAGAGCAACCAGGACCCAAGGGCCAACCAAGGCACGGACGATGGTGGAATGCCGATAGGGCGGCCATCTTTGGTATAGCGCCCTATGCGTACACCCAGCAGCATGATGGCGGCAAGGGCGATCCAGCCGCCAACGGCATGGACAACAATGGAGCCTGCAAAGTCATGAAACGGGGCGCCGAGTGTGGTTTCAAACCATCCCTGCAAGCCCAGATTGCCACCCCACATCAAACCTTCGAAAAATGGGTAGAGAAGGCCGACCAGCGCGACGGTGGCAAAACATTGCGGGGCAAATTTCATGCGTTCTGCAATGCCGCCGGAAATGATGGCGGGAATGGCGGCGGCAAAGGTGGTGAGAAAGAAGAATTTCACCAAGGTCAGGCCTTTGGCTTCGAACAGGCCAGAGCTACCCGACCCGGAGAGTTCGGAGGCATTGACAAAGAAGCTGGTGCCATAGGCAATGGCAAAGCCGAAGAAGAAATAAACGACGGTTGAAATGGCAAAATCGACCAGAATTTTGACCAATGCATTGACCTGATTTTTATGACGGACCGTGCCCACTTCCAAAAAGGCAAAACCTGAATGCATGGCAAAGACCAAAATTGCTCCCAATAGGACAAAAAAGACATCTGCCCCGGTGATATGACCTTCCATTGATACTCCCCTTCACGCGCTTTTCTGCCTTTAATGCCTATTCATTGAGCAGATTTGACTGGTTTGGGGATGATTGCCTTCAAGATGCGTGCCAATTGGGCATATTTTTTGACATTGGCTGTTTTTCGGGCTTTTGAGCGCTCTGTTTGAAATGTCTAAAAAATGTGCAGAAAATTTATTGCACAAAAAACAGCCGTTATATGAGGCAATTGCGTGTCAATTGGGCATGGCATGTGATGTCTTATTGCTCTGAGCCTAAGTGCCCGATTTAAAAGTCTCTGTCTGAGACTTTTAGGCGGCATATCCAGCCCTCTCCCCCCTTCATACCGCCTTTGATGGTACCATGACGGGTGGTTTGGGAGGGGGAGAGGGCTCGCTCAGGACTTTTAAATCAGGCTCTAAGCAATAAAAAGCCAGACAGGATATGGAGATCCTGTCTGGCTTCCCCCTCTGGGGTCAAGGCATATGGGGGAGGGTGATTAACTCCCCCTGAACGCTGCTATAGTTTTCTATAGTCGGGCGCTGCCTTGCCCAAATTCTGGATAGGCTTCGACGCCAACTTCGACTTTATCCAGTCCCATGGCTTCTTCTGCATCAGAGACGCGGATGCCAATGGTGAGTTTGAGGATATACCAGACAAGACCACTGGCAATGAATGTGAAGGCACCAATGGCGATGACGCCCAGAAGCTGAATGCCGTAAGTTGCATCTGAATTGGTCAATGGAACGATCAGAGTGCCCCAGATACCGGCAATCAGGTGAACGGGAATGGCACCGACAACATCATCGATTTTCAGTTTATCGAGCAATGGCACAACAAAGACCACAATGACGCCGCCCACGGCACCAATCAGTGCTGCCTGATACATATTGGGTGTCAATGGCTCTGCGGTGATGGAAACAAGACCAGCCAATGCGCCGTTCAGGGCCATGGAAATATCCATGCGCTTATAAAGGATCTGGGTCAGGATGATGACGGTAACCACGCCAGCGGCTGCGGCAATGTTGGTATTGGCAAAGATGCGAGAGATCGAAGAGGCATCTTCAATGGTGCCCATTGCCAGCTGGGATGCGCCGTTAAAGCCGAACCAGCCGAGCCACAGAATGAATGTGCCAAGGGTTGCCAGGGGCATGGAGGAGCCGGGCATTGGGATCACGCGGCCATCTGCTGCATATTTGCCTTTGCGGGCGCCAAGGATCAGGGCGCCGGCCAAGGCGGCCCAGCCACCAACAGAGTGGACAAGGGTAGAGCCTGCAAAATCAGAGAAGCCTTTGGCGTCCAACCAGCCTGCGCCCCATTCCCAAGAGCCGGTGATTGGATAAAGAATGCCGGTCAGAATGGTGGTGAAAATGATGAAAGGCCAGAATTTGATGCGCTCTGCCAGTGTGCCGGAGACGATAGAGGCTGTGGTGGCGCAAAAGACCATTTGGAAAAACCAGTCAGAGGCTGCGGCATAATCGCCTGCATCTTCGCCAGGGGCTGGAATGTCTTTGGGGAACGGGGTGCCCATAAAGCCGCCATCGACCCCGTCATACATCAGATTATAGCCAACCAGCCAGAACATGATGCCAGCAACGGAAAAGAGCGAAATATTTTTCAGGCATTGCATGGAGACATTTTTGGTGCGCACCAAGCCGGCTTCGAGCATGGCAAAGCCTGCGGCCATCCACATCACCAGAAAGCCGCCAATCAGGAAGAGCAGAGTGTTGAGGATATAGCTCATGTCAGAGGCTTTGGCATAAGCGACAGCCTCGGAGCTTGTTGCATCTTGGGCCAAAAGCGGCCCGCTCATTAGGCCCAACAGGCCAAGGGAGAGAGGAATAATCTGTTTTTTCATGACTGAAGATCTTTTGTTTTTGTGCCATTAAGGCGGATCAAGGGGAGAAGGGGTTAGAGCGCTTCTGCATCGGTTTCGCCGGTGCGGATGCGCATCGCATGTTCAAGATCGAAGACAAAAATCTTGCCATCGCCAATCTGGCCGGTTGCGGCGGCCTCTCGAATGGCTTGAATGGCACCGGATGCCTTGTCGGCAGAGACGGCAATTTCCAGTTTCAGCTTTGGCAGGAAGCTGACAGAATATTCTGTGCCGCGATAAATCTCGGTATGGCCGCGCTGTCGTCCATAGCCTTTGACTTCGGTAACGGTGACACCTTCCACGCCCTCATTGGCAAGGGCATCGCGAACAGCATCAAGCTTGAAAGGTTTGATGATGGCTGTGATGAATTTCATGGCCTGACTTTCCCTGTTTTGGTTGTAAGGGGGCCATTGTCGAGCGGCTCTTGAGGAGACAATCAGGCAATGACCTGTTGCCCCTTTCCATTTCAAGAGCTGTGCCAGTTTGAAAATTATTTTTTAAGTTATTGATATATATGAATTAATTTTAGATATTTAGGTCTTTTTTAATCTTTGGTCTAATGACGCTTTGACTTTGTGCTTGCCTAAAAAAGAGGCGTTAACTTTGTGCAGTGCAAAAAATGTGCACAAAAAATCCCGCACTGCGAAGCATTGCGGGATTTTTGTTCCGTAAGGGAAATCTTGAGAAAAATACAGGTGCTTTTATTGGCGAATGCGGATCAGGCCTTCCTGAACCGCAGAGGCGATCAATCTGCCATTGCGGGTATAAAGAGAGCCGCGATTAAAGCCTCTTGCTCCAGAGGCGGCCGGGCTGTCCTGACTGTAAAGCAGCCATTCATCGGCGCGAAAATCATCATGAAACCACATGGCGTGATCCAGACTGGCTGCGGCGACATCTTTGTTAAAGACCGAGCGGCCATGGGCAAAGAGGCAGGTATCGAGCAAGGTCATATCGGATAAATAGGCCAAGGCACAGCGATGGATGGCAGGGTCATCTGGCAAGGATCCAGTGACCCTGACCCAGATATGCTGAATGGGATCGAATTTTTTGCTGCTGCAATAATGCTCCATATTGATGGGGCGCAGCTCGATTGGGCGTTCTTTCCTGAAATAGGCCTTTATATTATCGGGTGCTTTGGCCATGAAGGCTTCCACCAGCTCTCGCTCATCGGGCAGGGTTTCGGGCATTGGCACATCGGGCATATCAATCTGATGGCTGAGGCCCTTTTCTTTTTTGTGGTAGGAGGCCGCCATGGTGAAAATGGCTTTGCCATGCTGGATGGCGACCACGCGGCGGGTGACAAAAGAGCGCCCATCGCGAATGCGGTCTACCTCATAAATGATGGGCACTGCGGGGTCGCCCGGCCGCATGAAATAGCCATGCAGGCTATGGGCCTCTCGATCGGGGTCGACTGTGCGAGAGGCAGCGACCAGAGCCTGACCTATGACTTGCCCGCCAAACACACGTTGCCAGCCATCTTGCGGGCTGCGTCCGCGAAAGAGATTATGCTCTAAGGGTTCCAGATCAAGAATAGTGAGAAGTTTATCTACAGCTGCTGACATAATGGGTGTGCTGTCCTTCAAGGTGGGTTACATAATCATCAGATAATCTGTCTGACATCAAGCTGGCCTGCCATTTTATGGTCAAGTGTCTCATGAATGGTTTGGTCCTGATGGGGGCTGGATGCGTATCAGCCAATATGTGCTTTGACTGTGCATGACATTGACGCGAAGGTAAAGGAATTTCCCATGACCAACGTCCAATCAAAAGCAAGCTCTGATGATCATCAAACCAATGGTGACATCAAAGAGCATTATGACATTGTTGTTGCTGGTGGCGGATATGTTGGCTTGTCGCTGGCTTTGTCGATTGCGCAGGCCAGTGAGCTGCGCATTTTGGTGGTGGATCCACAGCCCTCGGAGCGTTTGCGGCAGGATGAGCGGGCTTCGGCCATTGCCTCTGCTGCGACCAAAATGCTGGACCGTCTTGGGGTCTGGCAGGATATTCGCCCGTTCAGTGAGCCTATTCGCGATATGATTGTCACAGATAGCAAAGTCTCGGACCCTGTGCGGCCGGTTTTTTTGACCTTTGAGGGGGAGACGACAGAGGGAGAGCCTTTTGCCTATATGGTGCCCAATGGTGTGATGGTTGGGGCTTTGGCGGATGCGGCGCGCGAGGCCGGGGTTGATGTTGCTGATTGTGATAGTGTCAAGGATTTTGCTCTTGAGGGAAGCCATAGTCTTGTAACGCTTGGATCTGATCGGACCTGCCGGGCCAAATTGCTGGTGGCGGCAGATGGTGTGCGGTCTCGCTTGCGTGATTTGGCTGGCATTCCTGTGGTGCGTATGGATTATGATCAGGTTGGCATTGTCACCACTGTGGAGCATGAGCGCCCTCATGAGGGCCGGGCGGTTGAGCATTTTCTCCCTGCCGGGCCGTTTGCCATTTTGCCGTTAACCGGCAATCGCTCCTCTCTTGTCTGGAATGAGCGCACAGATGACGCCAAGCGCATGTTGGCGATGGATGATTTTACCTTTTCTCTGGAGCTGGAGCGTCGGTTTGGCAAGCAATTGGGGGCGCTGAAAGAGCTGGGGCCGCGCAAGGGCTTTCCATTGGGTATGACATTGGCGCGCCGCTATATTGATCCGCGTTTTGTGCTGATTGGCGATGCAGCGCATGGCATTCATCCCATTGCCGGACAGGGATTGAATCTGGGCTTTAAAGATACTGCCGTTTTGGCGGAAGTGCTGGTTGATGCGGTGCGTTTGGGGCAGGATATTGGTGCTTTGGATGTGCTGGAGCGCTATCAGCGCTGGCGGCGGTTTGACACGGTTCAAATGGGGGTGACCTGCGATTTGCTGAACCGGCTTTTCTCCAACAAAAGTGATCTTTTGCGCCATGCGCGCGATTTTGGTCTTGGCATTGTTGATCGTCTGCCGGGCTTAAAGCGCTATTTCATTGAAGAGGCGGCAGGCAATCGCGGTGATGTTCCCAAATTGCTGCGCGGGGATATGCTGTAAGTGACAGGCCTTGTCACAACAAAAAAGCGGGCCACTGATTGTCTTTGATCAGTGACCCGCTTTTTTGTCAGCTTTGTGCCAGTATTTCGCCTAATCTTCCAGCTGTCTTGCTTCTTCTGGCAGCATGATTGGCACGCCTTCGCGAATGGGATAGGCGAGTTTGGCTTTCTGGCTGATCAATTCCTGCTTGTTTGCGTCATAGTCCAATGAGGATTTGGTCAACGGGCAGACAAGGATTTCGAGCAATTTGGGGTCGATGTGTCCGGTCTTGCTTGTCTCAGACATGGGAGGTGTCCTTTATCGTCAGATCGCCAATTTTGAATGGACCCTAGACAATCATTGCAGAATTGTCGAGGGAGCATCGCTCTCTGTTGCCAAATGCATTTCGGTGATGGCAATCAGGGTTTGTGCACGCAATGCCAGACTTTCAGCTTCCAGCAGGGCCTGTTTTTCTGCAATGCCGTAGGGGCTCATCATGGAGAGGGAATTGACCAGAATTTCGTTGGAAGATTTATCCACGCTGTCCCAGTCAGCTTCCATATTGTTGGCTTCCAGAAAAGAGCGAAAGACGTCGAGCAATTGTTTGCGTTCCACTGCATCCTCACCAAAGCCTTCAATCAGATCTTCGGTAAAGTCTTCACAATCAATTTCTGCCAACCGATAAGGAGTGTCTGTCTCAAGCTCTTTAGTGACGCGGAAGCGGCTGATGCCGGTCAAGGTGATCAGAACCCGCCCATCGCCGGTCTCGCCATAGGCCGAGATACGGCCAAGGCAGCCGATTGGATAGAGATTTGATGGCTTATTCTCTTCTTTGGATTGCTCTTGCTCTGAGTGCGGCTGAATGATGCCGATGATGCGGTCATTGCGAATGGCATGATCAATCATGGCGATATAGCGCTCTTCAAAAATATTGAGGGGCATTTGTGTGCGTGGCAGCAACAGGGCTTCTTCTAACGGAAAAAGCGGGATAACCGCCGGAATATCGCGCGGGCTATCATAAAAAACATTCCCAGCCTGTGCCATGACGGTCTCCTTTCAAAGAGGTGATTGATATGTGGGCCTGCCAGTCATGCAGATCCCGTTCTTTCTTCTATAAGAAAGAATACGGTCTTTTTGATTATATGGTTTTCACGATTTGGTGTTGCCAGCTCTGTTTGCAATTCAGAGCTGGCTTTTGATTATGAAAATAGAATAGAGGACAATTGCCGACGGCCATAAACACTGGCAGGGTCCATCACGCCCCAGCTTTCAAAGAATTGCAAAAGCTGTTTGCGGGCGCCGTCTTCTTGCCAGTCCCGATCGCGTTTGATGATCATGATCAGATGATCAACGGCTTCCTCGCGCTTATTTTTGCCATTTAAAGCAATGGCGAGATCAAAGCGGGCTTGATTGTCGTCGGGATTGTCGCTCAATTTGGCTTCCAGTTCGCCAATTTCACCCAGATCTGCGCTTTGTTCGGCCAGATCAAGGCTTGCTTTGAGAGCGATCACGTCTTTTTCCTTGTGCGCTGCTTCTGGCAAAGTGTCAAAGACGCCGCGGGCGCGCTCCAGCTCATCCAAAGCCAGAAAGCTTTTGCTGAGGCCAATGATGGCGGGGATATGGTCTGGCTTTTGCTGCAAGATGGCTCCAAAAATTTGCAAAGCCTGATCTGTTTTGCCTTCATCCAGAAGCTCGTTTGCCTGTTCTGTGGCCTGATCCAGTGGATCAGGGGCGGCTTCCCCGCCAACTTTGTCGATGAAGCTGCGGATTTTGCTTTCTGGTTGCGCCCCCATGAAGCCATCAATG
>JAOXSG010000911.1 GCA_025800105.1 Cohaesibacter sp.
GGAGCCTATGGAACTAGGCACTGCAAGTCGCAAGACTCTGATATGAGCAGAATATGAGAAACTGCGCGCGGAAAAAGCTTGTTTCATCTACAGGAAACTTGGTCATCTGGCAAAAAACTGCCCAACAAAGAAGAACAAAAAGCTGGGAAACAGGATGAGCAGTTAACTCTAACCGTTGGAGTTAACGAAGTGCAGTGGAAAGGCGGAGATTCTCCTGCAGAACCAGAACGATCCGGATAAAAGTTGCTGGTGGATACTGCAGTTGAGGAAACACTTGTGCATGCAAGTGTGCAGGTAGATGAGGACTCTCTACCTGGTGTGGAAATGAATGAATCTGACCTGTCTGTAGATGAAGATATTTCTGCAAACAGTGTATTATTATGTATATTAGGGGAATTGAATGGGATAGCAGTGACTTTCCTCATAGATAGCGGTGCAAGTGAGTGTTTCCTTAGCATTGCCTTTGTGGAAAAGAATAACATCAAAACAAGAAAAACGAAAGAAAAATTGAACATTCAGCTTGCAGATGGAATTGTGCATGTTTCGAATTTGATT
>JAOXSG010000926.1 GCA_025800105.1 Cohaesibacter sp.
CTCTGAGGCTACGTGGGGGGGCTGGGTGAGAGACCGTGGGTCTCCAAGGGGAGATAGGAAGCGGGGGAGGGGGGGATGTGGGAGCGGGGTGGTTGGTAAGAGATTAGACACCATAATGATATGTTGGCTTCTTATTTTGGCGGCAGGAGCAAATTAATTCGCTCCTGGTTAGCGGCGAACCTTCTGATAAGGAGGTGCATTAAGGATTTTTCATTACCAGACCTTTGATTTTTGTGCTAATTTGCACCTCCATCCGCTAGGGTTTTTGAAATTTAGACAGAAAATAGTTTCTCGTTTTTGTTACTTGCAGGCGAGTGCATGCTAGCCTGCGTCGCAGATAGTCTACAACCGCCGATGTGTATACCGGGGGTCGTAGACTGTCTGTGACGCAGGCTAGTGAATGCAAGCGCGATCTCAGGCCTGTTACTCGTAGCTTCGCCGCTCATTGCTTCCTCTCTGGACTGTGAAAAAAATGATAGATTGCTCGCAGTCTATTTAATCAAGGTCATAATACCCCCAGCATGATCAATCGATGAAAATTGATGATCACAAATCAATTGATCAATCATATGAATCGATAATTGTTAATTAACTGATATCAATTGGCATCGGCCAATCGATGACTAATCATGGTTATAAAAAGGGGTTGACAGGCCTGCACGACTCCTAACCCATGTTTTAATGGTAAGCC
>JAOXSG010000936.1 GCA_025800105.1 Cohaesibacter sp.
GCGGCGTGAAAGAACTTGAAAACCGACTTTTCAAATGCAATGATCTGGGATTCCAGACGATCCATATTACAATGCTTGAGATAAATTTATTTGTAAGATCTTGAGAACTTCTCCAAGGAAGAAATATTTGTTTTCTTGAATCTAAACTCTGCAAGACGAATATTCCGACTTGGCCATTTGACCCAGAACAAACTTCGAATAATTCTGTACTTTTTGTTTTGAAAAAGTCAAAACTAAAAAATATTCGTCGTGCTGATACTGTTTGAGGCAGCGCTCAAGAAAAGTTATGAAAAACAGTCGATGTCCTGAATCCCACAGAGCGTCGTCGAATTTAAGTCGTCATCGTCGTACAAGCCGATCGCTTCTTAACTTTCATTTCACCCACTGAAAACGACGTCCTCGTTCCGGTTCTCGCGCGGTCAATAGACGTCGTCGTCGTCTCTTTCGTCGTGGATCTTAAGTTGCCTAATGACAGACGATAGTGAAAAAATTAGACTAAAGGAAGAAACTTTTCTTTGAGCGGCGAGAAG
>JAOXSG010000359.1 GCA_025800105.1 Cohaesibacter sp.
AATCCGCACCGAGACTGTGGTGATGCGCTCTTCCACTGGCACCGTTCGCTATGTGAAATCCGAACATACCAATTTTTCCAAATTTCATCTGGATTGATGCGGGTATGAGCGATCAACGTCAGGTCGTGGTGTTGCCTGCAATCGCAGACCTTTGATGAAATCGTGCAAAGAATGAAGGCGGGTCAGTGTTGCGCTGATCCGCTTTTTTCGTCTCAAAATGCTCTAGTCTTTGTTTCTAAGCATATTTTTGTCCGAAAACCGCATACACTTTTCGGAAATATGCTCTAGTAATCCTTCTTTGAGGCAGAAAGAAAACAAGAGGCAGCTATGATTGCAGACAGCAAAGCCTATTTGGGGGTGACCAACTCCGCCAAAGAGAGAAAATGGGTGGAGCGATTGGATGAGCGCGGCCTCTCCATTGCTTCTGCAATTGCTCAAAGTCAGGGCATTGCTGATATTGTGGCGCGGGTTATGGCGGGTCGTGGTCTGGATGTGGCGGCTGCGCAAGGATATCTTGATCCTGCGATCAAGGATTTGATGCCGGATCCCTCCTGCATTACGGATATGGATCTGGCGGCGGAGCGCATCGCGCGCTCTATTCAGTCTGG
>JAOXSG010000970.1 GCA_025800105.1 Cohaesibacter sp.
CAATGGTTTCCTGCGCCATCGCAATGCCATCGCGATAGGTGTCAACCTTGTCACCAATCAAAAGGCCTGCGGCGGCATTCATCACGACAATATTTCGATAAGGGCCTGCTTCGCCAGATAGTACAGCGCGCAGAGCAAGGGCATTCTCATCGCCGGTACCACCGCGAATGTCGTCCAGTGTGGCCTCTGGCAGATCAACATCTTTGGGTGAAAGAGTGAATTGGGTGATCTCGCCATCTTTTAGCTGGATGATCTGGCTTTCGCCAGTGATGGAAATCTCGTCCAGTCCGCTTGCACCATGAACAATCCATGCCATATCTGACTTGAGATTTTGCAGGGTTTGGGCAAAGGGCATCAGCCAATGGGGGTCAAAAACACCGATCAATTGGCGTTTGACACCCGCTGGGTTGGAAAGGGGGCCGAGCAGATTGAAAATGGTTCTGATGCCCATTTCTACCCGCGAGGGGCCGACAAAGCGCATGGCGGCATGATGATTTGGGGCAAACATGAAGCCGATATTGGCGTCGCGGATACAACGGGCAACGCCATCGCTATCCTGTGCCAGATCAACCCCAAGACTGGTGAGCACATCTCCAGAGCCTGAGAGGGAGGACAGGGCCTTGTTGCCATGTTTGGCGACAGGCACGCCTGCACCTGCCATGACCATGGCCGCGCATGTGGAAATGTTATAGGTCTTGGTGCCTGTGCCGCCTGTCCCGACAATATCAACGGCATTGGCGGGGGCTTCCACCGTCGACATTTTGGCGCGCATTTGTGAGACCGCGCCGGTTATTTCCTCAACCGTTTCGCCGCGCAGGCGCAAAGCCATCAAAAAAGCCCCGATCTGGCTTGGCGTTGCCTTGCCGGACATGATGATGTCAAAGGCGTTTGCTGCCTCGTTTTGGGAGAGGGATGCGCCATCGGCGACTTTTGCCAAAAAGGGTTTCATTTCATCCATGATGGTCTCTCCCTGCCGGATTGTTTTTGATCGTTTCTTTAGGAGCCTATGTCCTAGTCAAGATGTACAAAATTCTGGATAAAAAGAAAGCCCAAAACGGGCTTTCTTGCTTGTTGAAATTTTGAATCGATCCAATCAGCGGATCAATTGTTCCAGCAATGGCTGGTTGATCGAGATTCCAAGATCGCGTTGAAGACCGGCAACCAGCTGTGAGAGCAGATCATTTTCTGCATTTTGGTTCAGCTGTTGTTTCAGGGCTTCATTTTCCAGACCATCGGCATTGAAGATCGGGGCTGAAATATTTGTCACTTTCAGCAGGATCTGGCTCTTATCGCCCGCGGCTGTTGCGCTATATCCAGCTGGGCCGTTAAAGAGCTGATCAATGGCTGTTTGCGGCAAGGCACTGTCTTGAGACTGGCGGGTTAGATCTGTTGCCTTACTGACTTCGATGCCCTGTTCGCTGGCAATATCGATCAGGCTTTTGCCGCCATCCAGATCTGCTTTCAACTTGGTTGCCAAATCTGTCAATTGGGTGCTGCGTTTGTCGGCTTTCCACGCCTCAATGACTTTTGCCTTGACCTCTGCAAGGGGGCGGTCCTGTGCCGGGGTGATGTCGGTGACATTGAACCAAGCAAAGCCGGTATTGTCGATGTCGATTGGGTCGGTTTCCAAATCGACATCACTGTCAAATACGGCTGTCAGCAATGTTTGCTGTTCTGGCAGGTCGGTGACTGTTTCTTCGCTTTTCAGCTCGCCTGCATTGGAAATAGAAGAGACAAGGCGCAGTTTGAGATTGAATTTGTTGGCAATCTCTTTCAGCGTTGCGCCACCTGCGCGTTCATCTTCGATGCTGTCAAACATATCCAGCACTTCACCATTGGCGCGATCGGCTGCGACTTCTGCTTTCAGAATGTCTTTCACCTCGTCAAATGGTCTGGATGCTTCGGGTTGAATTTCGGTCACGCGCAGCAGCAATTTGCCAAAACGCCCATCGACCACATCGGAGACGCTATTCACGTCCAGTGCAAAGGCGGCTTCTGCTGCGGCTGGGTCCGTTAGCTCTGTTTTGGTCAGAAGGCCAAAGTCTGCATCTTCCTGCGTGATGTTGCGCTCGCTCAGGATGTCATCAAAACTTGCGCCATCCTTGATTTTGTCAGAGGCTGCTTTCGCTTCTTCTTCGGAATTGAAGAGAATTTGCTGGATGCGTCGCTTTTCGGGGTTGCGGAAGCGATTGGCCGCGGTCTCATAGACAATTTTTGCCTCTTCATCAGAGACCGCAGAGGCATCGGCAATGTCGCCCGGCTCCAGTTTCAGCAATTCGAATGTGCGATATTCCGGTGCGCGGAAAGCCAGCTTTTTATCTTTATAATAATTTTCCAGCTCGGTGCCTGTTGGCTCTGCAATTTCTGGCAATTTGCTTTCTTCAAGCACCAGATAATCAGCCGAGCGCTTTTCATTGGCAAAGCGATGGAAGATTTTGAGGCTGGCATTTGGTGCCGTGGCAAGGCCTGCCAGACCACTGCCAATCTGGCGGCGGCCTTCAAGGGCAGCGCGGCTTATGACATAGCGATCTTCTGTGGTGCCAAGGCTGCGCAGAACCTGTTGCATATAAGAGCGGTCAAAACGGCCAAGGGCCTGAAAGCTTGGCTCCGCAGAAATGCGTTTGGCCAATTCTTCCCTGGACAGGCCAACATTATATTGGATGGCCAGATCGTCAAGGGTGCCTTCGGCAATCATGCGGCCCAAGACCTGATTGGGAATGCCAAATGAGGCCGACTGGGCCGGGGTGAGGGTTTGTCCCAGACGATTGGAGAGCAGATTCAGCTCTTTGTTTAGCTCGACCTGATAGTCGCGCGCATCAATTTCCGCGTCGCCAATGGTGGCGACTGCTCCTCTGCCAAAGCCGTTAAAGATATCAGCGATACCCCAGACAGCGAAGCTGAGAACCAAAAGGCCCATAAAAATTTTAGCAACCCAACCGGCTGCCATTGTGCGCATAAATTCCATCATGGAAGGATATGTCCTTTTCATCCGGGGCATGGTTTGTTGTCACGCCGCAGCGATGTCTTTCCAGTTTGGGCGGATCATAGAAAGCTCACGGCGCGCCTGCAAGCGTTGCTGGTTTAAAAGAGGGGACAAATCAGGGCAGAATTTAGGTTTATAACCAAAATGTGAGGAAAAAGCTTCGATGGTCCACTGCATTTGGCTGTAAGCCTAGTAACCGAGAGGCAAGTTTGATATTGCAGCGCATATTATTTTCAATGGACTTGCATGAAGGGGAATGCTCCATGGGCGCTGCTATCAAGCCACTTGTCGCTGGAAACTGGAAAATGAACGGCCTGAAAACGGCTGTTTCGGAGCTTCAAGCTCTGGTGGATGGATATGATGCCGATTTGGCGGCCAAAGTGGATAGCATGATTTGTCCTCCTGCCACCCTGATTGCCCAATTTGCAGAGGTGAGCGGCAATAGCGCTGTCGCCATTGGCGCGCAAGATTGTCATGTCAATGTCTCTGGTGCCCATACTGGTGATTTGTCCGCGCAAATGTTTGCCGATGCCGGGGCCGCTGCCATCATTGTTGGCCATTCGGAGCGCCGCGCCGATCATGGCGAGAGCAACGAGGTGGTCAAAGCCAAGGCCGAAGCGGTTTGGGCGCAAGATCTGGTTGCGATCATTTGCGTTGGTGAGACGGAAGCCGAGCGCAAAAGCGGTGACACCCTTGATGTGATCAAGGCGCAATTGGCGGGATCTGTGCCTTCTGGTGCCACTGCTGCCAATTGTGTGATTGCCTATGAGCCTGTTTGGGCGATTGGGACCGGTTTGACGCCAACAGCCCAAGATGTGGCAGATGTTCATGCCTGTATGCGCGACGAATTGAGCAAGGCTTTTGGGGGCGAGGGGGCTGCAATGCGGCTTCTTTATGGTGGATCTGTCAAGCCATCCAATGCGTCCGAACTGATGTCTGTTGCCAATGTTGATGGCGCGCTTGTTGGGGGAGCCAGCCTGAAAGCGACTGATTTCCTTGGCATCATGGCGGCTTATAAATAACCCTGTCTTTTATGTGTATTCTTTGCGGGTTTGGGGCTTGCAAGAGGCTTTCCTTTTACCCAAATGCATAAAAGCGCATGGAAAGACTGGAAACCTGTGGCGGCTTGTTGTAGAAGACGCCACAGATGAATGAAAATGCGATCGCGGTTTTGAGAGAAAATGGCTCAAAACTGCGATTTCGCTATGACTAGAGACGTAAAAAGCATGGAATCGGTAATTATTGTCATCCACCTGCTTGTTGTGGCCGCGCTGGTTGTTGTGGTCCTGTTGCAGCGCTCTGAAGGCGGAGCTTTGGGCATTGGTGGCAGTGGCGGCGGTGGCGGCGGCGGTTTTCTGACCGGACGTAGTGCTGCTAACTTGTTGACCCGTACAACGGCTATTTTGGCTGCTTGTTTCTTTGCGACTTCGCTGATTTTGAGTTTTTTGGCGCGTGTGAGCGACAGACCAGGCGATGTGTTGGATAATGTGCCAGCACAAATCGAGCAACAGTCTGGCGAACAAGGCCAAACAGGCTCTGGTGGCAATGGCATTCTGGATGAATTGCAGCAGCGCAGCCAGAGCGGGCCGGATGTTCCGACCTCCCAATAAGATCGGGAAAGCCTCATGCTTGTGAGGCATTGCAAGATAATTTAACCGGCTCTCATAGGCTTGTCTCAAGCTCTTTGTGGGGGCCGGTTTCTATTGTATGGTGCTGGATTGATCCTTGCCAGGTTGCCAAGAGCCTGGATAAGTGGGGATTGATGCGGCCTTTTCTTGGGATAATTTCGAATTTTAGGGGCCTTCCCCCCGAAATGCGGAATTTTCTTTTGGATGGTTCGGGAATTGATTTGGCATTTTCCACCAAAGAGAAGTAATCTACGAGTCCATGGCGCGATATATTTTCATTACTGGCGGTGTGGTGTCCTCGCTCGGCAAAGGGCTTGCGTCTGCGGCTCTTGGGGCGGCTCTACAGGCACGTGGCTATTCAGTTCGGCTGCGTAAACTTGATCCCTATCTCAATGTTGATCCCGGTACGATGTCTCCCTACCAGCATGGGGAATGTTTTGTGACCGATGATGGTGCGGAAACAGATCTTGATCTGGGCCATTATGAGCGGTTTACCGGTCGTCCATCCAATCAGCAGGATAATATTACAACCGGGCGGATCTATCAGAATATCATCACCCGCGAGCGGCGCGGGGATTATCTAGGTGGAACGGTTCAGGTTATTCCGCATGTTACGGACGAGATCAAAAATTTCATTCTTGATGGCAATGAAGACTATGATTTCGTGCTATGCGAGATTGGTGGCACCGTTGGGGACATTGAGGCTTTGCCTTTCTTTGAAGCCATTCGCCAATTGGGCAATGAATTGCCGCGCGGACAGGCCATTTATATTCACCTGACCCTGATGCCCTATATTCCAAGTGCGGGTGAGTTGAAAACCAAGCCGACCCAGCATTCTGTCAAGGAATTGCGCTCGATTGGTATTCAGCCCAATATCTTGCTCGTTCGTTGTGATCGGGAAATTCCCGCCGGTGAGCGTCGCAAATTGTCGCAATTCTGTAATGTGCGCCCGGAAGCTGTGATTCAGGCGCTGGATGTGAAGAATATCTATCAGGTGCCGCTGGCTTATCATGCGGAAGGCTTGGACAATGAAGTTCTGGCCGCCTTTGGGATTGATGGGGCACCGAAGCCGAATTTCGAGATTTGGGAAGGCATTATGGACCGGATCAACAACCCGGAAGGGGAAGTTGAAATTGCGGTCGTTGGCAAATATACGCAATTGCTGGATGCCTATAAATCCCTGATTGAAGCGCTCTATCACGGTGGCATCGATAATAAGGTGAAGGTCAATCTGAAATGGATTGAATCGGATGCCTTTGAAGATGGCAAAGATCCGGCAGAGCAACTTGGCGATGTGCATGGCATTTTGGTGCCGGGCGGCTTTGGCGAGCGTGGATCTGAGGGCAAAATCGAAGCAGTTCGCTATGCGCGTGAGAATAAGATCCCGTATTTCGGCATTTGCTTTGGTATGCAAATGGCTGTGATTGAAGCGGCCCGCAATCTGGCAGGTCTTGAGGATGCAACCTCGTCTGAATTTGGCGATGCCCGCAATAGTGTGGTTGGCCTGATGACAGAATGGTCCAAGGGCAATGCAAGGGAAACGCGTTCGCAAGATGGCGATCTTGGTGGCACCATGCGTCTGGGGTCTTATGAAGCCTATTTGAAACCGGGCTCAAAAATTGCCGAGATTTATGGCTCAGAAATTATTCATGAGCGTCATCGTCATCGCTATGAAGTCAATATTGACTTCAAAGAAAAACTCGAAGAATGCGGTTTGATCTTTGCTGGCCTGTCGCCTGACGGGGTGTTGCCAGAGACGGTGGAAATTGCCGATCATCCTTGGTTCGTTGCGGTGCAATATCATCCGGAATTGAAATCTCGGCCCTTTGATCCGCACCCGCTCTTCTCGTCTTTCATTGGTGCGGCGCTGGAACAGAGCCGTCTGGTTTAAGACAACAGAATTTTAGATGGCAGGGTATTCCCTGCCTTCTTTCTTTGTCGCCATGCTTTTGCCGTTTTGGCCCTGTCATGGTGATGGCGAATATGCTGGCCATGACTGGTCGCATCAGCACAAAGAGAGGCTTTATGTCTGCACCCAACTCAATCGTTTCTGCCGGGTCTGTTCAGTTTGGCAATGATTTGCCCTTGTCTGTTATGGCTGGCCCTTGCCAAATGGAAAGCCGTGATCATGCCATGGAAATGGCGGCAGCTTTAAAAGAGATCAGCGATAATCTTGGTATTGGCATTGTCTATAAATCCTCATTCGACAAAGCCAACCGAACCAGCCTGACAGCTGCGCGTGGTGTTGGTCTGAACAAGGCGGTTGAGGTTTTTGCCGAGATCAAGGATCGCTATGGCCTGCCCGTGGTCACAGATGTGCATGAGGTGCATCAGTGCGCTCCTGCGGCGGAAGTCGTTGATATTTTGCAGATTCCTGCTTTTTTGTGTCGCCAGACAGATTTGTTGGTAGCCGCTGCCAAAAGTGGTGCGGTGATCAATGTCAAGAAAGGCCAGTTTCTGGCCCCTTGGGATATGCAAAATGTGGTGACCAAGCTGACCGAAAGCGGCAATGCCAATGTCATGCTAACGGACCGTGGCACCAGTTTTGGCTATAATACGCTGGTGACGGATTTTCGCGGTTTGCCGATCATGTCGCAGACCGGGGCGCCGGTCATTTTTGATGCAACCCATTCGGTTCAGCAACCGGGCGGGCAGGGCAGCTCGTCTGGTGGACAGCGTGAATTTATCGGCACATTGTCCAGAGCTGCGGTTGCAGTTGGGGTTGCTGGCGTGTTTTTGGAAACCCATCAAGACCCGGATAATGCCCCTTGTGATGGGCCAAATATGATTCCGGTTCAGAACTTGCAGGATTTGCTAAAGACGCTTATGGCCTTTGATAAACTGGCCAAGCAAGCTTTATGATCCGTCCATTTCTGCTATCTATATTCAAGATTTAACAAGTAAGCGTTTGCACTGCGACCAATTGTTGCAGTGCAGCTTTCTTGCTGGACTTGTGCGTTTTAATCCGTAGTGTGCGGTCAAATTTCTAAGGCAAATTTCTTACGCAATTTGCCATATCTAGTACCGGGATATGATTATGAGCGCAGCGCAGAAAACTGAATTTACCCTTTGGTCGTTGGTGACCACATTGATCGCCGTTTTGGCTTTGGCGGGTTGGGGCTTTGCCATTTTCAGTTTTGGCTATCCGGCTATTATCATTCCTGCTGTTACCCTTGCTTTCGGGTCTTTGTTTGCGCTGGTCTTTATGACGCGCGGCTAAAGGGTGTCTTTGCAGTTTGAATAAAGAAAAAGCGATCCCGATTTTTCAGGATCGCTTTTTGATTCTGATTTGATGCTTTTGTTATCTTGGTTCAATTCTCTGTGCTCAATTGGCCTTATGCTGGCTTAGATTTGCATTTTGCTCATCCCACCGCCAATGGTTGGCGCTGGTCAATTCGCAGCCACCCCACCAGCGATGCAAGCCATTTTCCATCAAAAAATCGGCCTTTTGGTCGAGCACCTGTTTGCCAAATTCGGTCAGATGCACTTGCGAGGTGATGAACTCTTTTCGTTGATCGTCATTTGCAAAAATCTTTGGTTTAAATTCTTGCGGTAAGCCGGTGAGAGCGGGACGAGGGCAGAATTGCAGGTCGCTAAGAATGCGGAAAAATCCCCAATCGCCCAAAAAGGCGGCTTCTTCCATATTCAAAACTTGCGCAAAAAGCATTCCGGGACGGTTTATGCCTCTATTCAAAGTATAGAGAATTTGGCGCTGGGTGCGCGATAGGCCATCTTTGCCGGGAAGCTCTTCCAAGCAGCGCTTTAAGGCTTGTCCCATGAACGGAAAGCCGGGAATAGGGCCTTGACGGATTGCATTGATCTGTTCGGGTGCGTTGTTCGTGCGATAGGCATCCCAAGCCTTGCTGGCAAAGGAAAACATGCTGTCGAGCACAGGCAGGCCCAGATCTTTGAACCGGCCAATTGTGTCCGGCTTTTGGGTCCCCAGATAGGTCGGTGCCTGCACCAGAAAGACCGAATGAACCCGTTTCAGGCGTGCAAGATGATCAAGACTTTGCAGGATTTGCAATTGGTCATACAAATCATGCTCAAACCAGAGTTCGATCCGCTCAAAGTCCTGATGCTGTTGAAGGGTTTGATTGCGATCACGAAATTGCTGAAAAATATCCTTGGCGCTTTGATGGGAACCAGTGGCGTGATGTTTGGAGCGTATTTTTACAAATAAATCATCATCAGCATCTGGAATGGGGCCTTCATGCAACACATCACGCCAAGGCAGGATTGTATCGCCAATGCCTGCTTCTTTTAAAAGATCTGCTGCGCTGTCGCCATTTGTGATGATGAGCGTTTTCATAATGCATCCCGATAATTACTCTTAAATCTATGTCTAGCTGATTCGGATCGAATAGGCTCAGGATTTGAAAGAGCATGATGATTGCAACGACAGATCGTCTTATTTTGCGTCAGATTGAAGAATCGGATGCTGACTTTTTGCTGGCGCTTATGAATGAGCCAGCCTATCACGCCATGATTGGGGATCGCGGCTTGCGTGCGCCTGATGATGCGCGCCTCTATTGCCGCGATATTTTGCGCACCAGCTATCAGAAACATGGATTTGGATTATATCTGGTTTGTCTGAAAGATGGAGACAGAACGCCTGTTGGCTTTTGTGGTTTGCTCAAGCGCGACTGGCTTGAGGATGTTGATATTGGCTATGCCATTCAGTCTCGATATTGGCGACGTGGATATGCTTTCGAGGCCTGTCAGATGGTTTTGTCTCATGCTGTTGATGATTTAAAGTTGAAAAATGTTATGGCTATTACATCAATAGAGAATGAGGCCTCTATGTCTTTGCTTTTGAAACTTGGTTTTCATAGACAGGATCAAATGCTGCATCCTGACAGTGGCGATATGCTGGATGTTCTTCATAAGCGGCTGGTTTGATTGATCTGGCGGCTAGATGGGTATGATGTTTGAAAAATTGTATTTTTTCCTATGAATCCCGGCCAAGATTGGCTAGATAGCAGACATCTGAATTCCCTTTTCCATGCAATTGAGGATATATTTCATGACCGCTATCATCGACATTCTGGGGCGCGAGATTCTGGATAGCCGCGGAAACCCGACCGTAGAAGTTGACGTAATTCTGGAAGATGGCTCTTTTGGCCGTGCTGCCGTTCCATCAGGTGCGTCTACCGGTGCCCATGAGGCGGTTGAATTGCGCGATGGCGAAGAGCGGTATCTGGGCAAGGGTGTTCGCAAGGCTGTTGAAGCGGTCAATGATGATTTGTTTGATGCCCTGATTGGTCTGGAAGCTGAAAATCAGATCCAGATTGATGAAGCCATGATTGATCTGGATAGCACAGACAATAAGGCGCGTTTGGGTGCCAATGCCATTCTTGGTGTGTCTATGGCTGTTGCAAAGGCTGCGGCCAATGCGGCAGGCCTGCCGCTTTATCGTTATATTGGTGGCACCAATGCACGCACCTTGCCTGTGCCAATGATGAATATCATCAATGGTGGTGAACATGCGGACAATCCGATTGATGTTCAGGAATTTATGATCATGCCTGTGGGGGCTGAGAGTGTTTCCGATGCTATTCGCATGGGCGCAGAGGTGTTTCATACCCTCAAAAAAGGTTTGCAGAAGGCCGGTCACAACACCAATGTTGGCGACGAGGGCGGTTTTGCTCCCAATATCGAATCCACCGAAGCGGCTTTGGACTTCATTATGAAATCCATTGAAGATGCTGGCTATAAAGCGGGTGAAGATATTTATCTGGCGCTTGATTGTGCCTCTACCGAATTTTTCTCTGAGGGCAAATATCATCTGAAAGGCGAAGGCAAAGAGCTGGATAGCGCTGGTATGGTTGATTATCTGGCCGCTCTTGTCGATAAATTTCCGATTATTTCCATTGAAGATGGCATGGCCGAAGATGATTGGGATGGCTGGAAATTGCTGACCGAGAAAATCGGTGATCGCTGCCAGTTGGTTGGTGATGATTTGTTTGTGACCAATTCCGCGCGCTTGCGCGATGGCATCAATATGGGCGCTGCCAATTCCATTTTGGTGAAAGTGAACCAGATTGGCTCTTTGACCGAAACGCTGGATGCGGTTGAAACGGCGCATAAAGCTGCTTATACCGCTGTGATGTCGCATCGCTCTGGCGAGACCGAGGATGCAACCATTGCCGATTTGGCTGTTGCGACCAATTGCGGGCAAATCAAAACCGGCTCGCTGGCGCGCTCTGACCGGTTGGCAAAATATAATCAGCTGATCCGTATTGAAGAAGAGCTTGGCCCGATGGCTGTTTATGCTGGCCGCTCTATTTTGAAAGTGCGTGACTAAGCCTTTCCTTTTCATTGCCATTCTCATTGGCTTTGATTGATCATTTGATCCGGCATTCACTTTGGTGGGTGCCGGATTTTTTATTGATGTGGCTAAATCTGATCAGGCTTTGTCAATAAGGCTTGCCTTTTTCAGTGTGATTTGCCATGTGACAGATCCTACCCGCATTTTCTTCTGAAATATGAGCATTGTTATGGCCTCTTATCTTGTCGGATTGACGCAAAAAAGCTTGCGCACCTTTTGGGATCTTATTGTGATTATGATTCCAATTATGGTCGGGTTGCGCGTGGCTGATCAATTTGGGGTCATTGAAGCGATTAGCCCGGTGTTTGAGCCAATTATGGGGCTTATCAATCTTCCGGCTGAGACTGCGATTGTTTTCATTACTTCGGCCTTGATGGGGGTTTATGGTGCGACGGCGACATTGCCGGTTCTGGTTGGCCATGAAATGAGTGCTGCGCAGGTGACATCCATTTGTATGTTCATTTTGATTGTTCATAATCTGCCGATAGAACAGGCCATTGTGCGTAAGGCTGGCGGCAGTTTTTGGGGCACCGTGTTTTTGCGCATTGCTGTGGGATTTTTGTCCTGTTGGTTGATTGAGCTTTTTGCTCAGCTTACGGGCTATTTGTCGGCTCCCCAATCCATTGAGCATTTCAAATATTTAGGGCAGCCGGATGTGGGGCATATGGAATGGGCTCTGTCCAGTTTCTATGCGCTGGGGCTTTTGTTTGGCATATTGCTGGCGCTTATGCTGTTGCTCGATATTTTGGATGCTTTAAAAATCACCAATTTGATCAATAAGATGCTTAATCCGATTTTGCGTCTTTCCGGTCTGGATTCATCTGTTACACCGATCACGACCACTGGTGTTTTGCTGGGGCTTTCCTATGGGGGTGGTTTGATCATTGCAAAGGCCAAAGATAGCAATTTATCGAGGGAGGCGAAATTTTACTCTCTCTGTTGGCTGTCTCTTTGTCATAGTTTGATTGAAGATACGGCAATTATGGTTGCGCTTGGTGGCGATATCTGGATGCTGCTTGTCGGGCGGTTGCTTCTTACCTTTGTTGTGATCCGCCTGATCATGCTGTGGTTTGATAAAATGCCATTTGGCGGTAAAGGTGTGCCTCAGGAAATTGCGTAATTCTTTTTCCTAATTTTGTTACATGATCTTGATTCACATGACCTTGTGACATTGATGTGATTAATGCAGCCCAATGCCAAATGTGGGTGCCTTGAGCTAAGAGGCTTTTGGTCCTTTTGGATTGTTGCCTCTTGATGATCGCTATCACGGGTCTGGCTGTTGTTCATGGCCTGAGCTATGAATGGTTGAGCGATTTCTCTTTTAAAATCTGGTTTGTCCTTGCCGCTTGGTTTGTTCGTTCAATTTTCAATCAGTTGATATAATATTTCATCTGTAATGAAATTTAATTAATTCATTGCAGATGAAATATTTTAATAATTGCAAATTATGTTTTTCTGGCCTGTGAGTGAGGCTGATGTTTTCTTTGATATGGTTGGCTTTATATGGTTTGGGCAAATTTATTCGTGTCATTGCCAGCGCTTTAGCTGCTTGTTTAGATCGCATCCAGCGAGTGTTAAGATACGGGCGGCATTTTGCTGCGCTATATCCTGAATGCTTTGGGGCTTTAGATAATAGGCCGGGACCGGCGGGGCGATGATGCCGCCCATATTGGTCACGGCTTGCATGGCTTGTAGATGGCCAGCATGAAAGGGGCTTTCTCGGACTGCCAAAATAAGTGGGCGGCGTTCTTTTAACATCACATCAGATGCACGGATGCAGAGGCGGTCGGTTTGGCCATAAGCGATGGCGCTTAAGCTGCGGATGGAGCAGGGCAGGATGATCATGGCATCCAGAGGGTTGGAGCCGCTGGCAATTGGGGCGGCGAGATCCTTGTCATCATGGCGATGATCGGCCAGATGGGTGAGTTCGGATTGTTCTTCCGGCTCCAGCTCAAGTTCCAAAGTGCGCTGGCCGCCTTGTGTGATGATGAGATGGCTTTCTGTTTCTTTCAGATCTGCCAGAAGGCGCAGGGCTTCCAAAGCCAGTAGAGAGCCGGAAGCGCCGGATAGTGTGATGCCGATTTTGCGTGTCATGATTATGTTGGTCTCGTTCTTTATGTCTGTCATGCCAAGCTGTTTACGGTTGGACGTGATATGAATAGATAGCTCAATCTATGGTTTTAGCTGGCTCATGATCTGGTCGATGCGATCTTTTACACTTTGCTCCATATATAATTCTTTTCCCCATTCGCGTTCTGTCTCACTGCCAAT
>JAOXSG010000979.1 GCA_025800105.1 Cohaesibacter sp.
CTCTGACATAAACGGGTTTCTTTACTTTTGAATGTTCCGCACTTGGACAAAATGGGGCTAAAAAGTCCGAATTTCCCCCATGAACTTTTGTAGTAAAGTTCCGAATAAGTTAGCAAATCACTAGGATACAGCTAAAGTATCAGACTTTGAACAGTAAAAATGACAACCTTTCCTTTGGAGTATTTTTCTTGTTTTTCTCGTTTGACCGCGGTCAAGTCCAGACCGGGCTTTTTATCGATCTTCTGGACCGGGATGGAGCCCCCCTATCTAACTCCGCGAATACAAAAGCTACAGCAATGACACTTTCAGGGTGGATAGCACGTCTAAAATTGTTTCTTTTGTGGTCCGCATCATGAGTTGATGGCGTCCGTGACGCGGGAATTACGTCATGATTTCCAAACGTCGGCCACATTGGTCCGGCATCTTGGATTTTTAAATTTCACCGAAACCCCCCAAAACTGTCCAAATGAATCAAAAACTGATAAAAAAAATCAATAAATAAACGCTAAAATGATACAAAAATG
>JAOXSG010000998.1 GCA_025800105.1 Cohaesibacter sp.
AGCTGTCCCCACAATCAGGGTCCCAGTAATATTTCATTTTTCATTGGTTGGTAGAAATACTGAATACGGAAATTAATGTACTGAACATTTTTTTTTTCGAAAATCATTTCATTACCATCCAGGTTTTTGAGTAGAGAAGCATTGCAGTGGATATGAGCTCTGAAGATGGCGAGATGATATTCACTGGACTTGGCTAAACTAGGAAACAATGATGCCGAATAGACAAATAGCCAAAGTTTATAGCGTTCAACCCGGTAACCCACAAAGCGCGAGCGCGGCTCGGCATCGCGAATCGCCAACACCACCCGGCCAAAGCGCGACTGCATAATGCTGCGGCTGAGCAAAAACGCCATTGCCAGGCAAAATGCGGTAATGATAAACAAGCTCACCCGGGTGCCGTCTGCCTGCAGGTTATAACCCAGAATATCTTTAAAGTCGGTCAGGCCGTTATTGCCGCCAAAGCCCATCTCATTGCGGAAAAAAGCCAACATCAAGGCATAGGGAAGCGCCTGGGTCATAATTG
>JAOXSG010001001.1 GCA_025800105.1 Cohaesibacter sp.
ACAAAAATATTCGCGTTTGTTAAGTTGTATTTGGCCCAGCATCTATTCTTTGTGAGAATGGCCGGAAAATAAGTATGAAAATCTTATCAGCTTCGAATCAGCCATGCATACTGATTGCATCAGTCCTTTGTACTAACACCCGCGCATTCAGGGATACATGTGTACAGAACACCGTGCTGACTGCAACGTCTGTCGCTGAGTGGTATCACTGTTTTGAATATGATATTCACTGAATGAATGGCCCGCCCGGGATGAATGGACACAAGCAAAGACGATTATTAAAAACTGTGGAAAACACGAGTGGAACTAACCTGCGAGCAAGCACTCTCTCGAGAGCTTGCTCGCAGGCTAGAGTGGAACTGATATTTCTTGTGTCGTTGACAGAAATTTTACGGTACTGGCATTACTGATCACTGGATTTACTTCAATGTGCCTTCGGGAACAGCAAACATAAATTCTTCTCAGCACATATCACTGGCCGCCATATTTGAGGGGAAACACATATCACTAGTGATGTGTGTTTCCCGTCAAATATGGCGGCCAATGATATGTGCTGAGAAGAATTTATTTTTGCTGTTCCCGAAGGGATATTGAAGTAAATCCAGTGATCAGTA
>JAOXSG010001014.1 GCA_025800105.1 Cohaesibacter sp.
CTATATCGGGAAGCGGGATCAAAAACAGCAAATACTGAATACAGTTACTGCCAATGTCAGCTCGCATCCCGCTTGATCGGAAGGACTGGATTCTGAACTAGAGCGGGATAGCGCTGGATCGCGGATGGGCAAACAATCACGGCGAAACGGAAATGGAAAGCCCACATTGGACCCTTGCGGGATGCCGGGTGGTGATTACGGGATGAGATGATTTTCATGGCCGGATGAGGCGATGAACAAACCTGGCGGGAAGCGGGCAACGTTCTCACGGTTTTGTAGGCGGGATGCGGGAAAGTATCGAAATCTATATCGGGAAGCGGGATCAAAAACAGCAAATACTGAATACAGTTACTGCCAATGTCAACTCGCATCCCTCTTGATCGGAAGGGCGATTCTTACTATAGCGGGATGGTGCTGGATCGCGGATAGGCAAACAATCACGGCGAAAAGGAACTGGAAAGCCAACATTGGACCCTTGGTTGGTCGCCACTTAGTGCTGGTCTGAAACTTCGTTTTCAGCCCTTCATACGAGGGCGTCTTTAACTTTTTTTTTCTTTGCCCGGTGGGCTCATTTCCTAGCCTGGGAAATACGAAATACGCTCTTTTCAATGTAAATTGACTTTTCAAGAGAATTATATTATCCTGATTTTATTTAATGAAGGCTGCAGATATAGTGCGCTTTACTTGATTTCCTATCCTGCGTTGTGTAATTTTACAGCCTTTTGCTTAAAAATTTGAATACGTGCAAAATCGGATACGAGTAGCCTGCGTATCA
>JAOXSG010001032.1 GCA_025800105.1 Cohaesibacter sp.
TATAAAGCTTGAAGGCGTAGTCCGTGTCAGTGAAGTTTTGCTTTGCCTGTTCTTTGATCCGCTCGTTGGTGGCAATCCAGTCAAGCAACTTCGTTCGATCTTTTTGATATTTGGCGCACGCCTCTTGGTACGATTCGAGAGCTTTAGCATGGCGCACTTTTTTCTCAAGTGCTGCACTGGAATCGTTTCCAGAAAGGAAGCGCGCGAGATAATTGCCGCCAATGAAGGCGGCAGCATTGAGTAACGCCCCACCTGCCATGATTGCGACGCTGGCCATGCTGAGCAACAATTTGCAAAAATGTATATATCAGAGCACATTTTCAATTCATTAATTTCAAACGTTGGCGGGGAGGATTTTTTGGTCCTCGAGGTACTGTTTAAGCGCGATGCTTCCCGCCATGACGGCGGAGAGTCTTGCGTAGTTCATTGCACTGCTGCTGGGGTCGGAGGTAAAATTCTCTTTCAACACCTTTTTTGCGACCCAGCCGATGCCGGCGGTGAAGCCAGTGAGAGTTTCAACGATCGTTTTAACAAGCTTGTTGTCAGACATGGTATAGCAATGTTGCAAAGTTCAAAACAAAAATTAATCGGACTCCTCCTCATCTGAGTCGGTGTCAGTTAAGGGGGCTTTCATAAGATCGCGGACCGTTCGGAAAACCCTCTCGTTTATGTTCATCCATAAAAGCCTGATTCCAATAATGGCCGT
>JAOXSG010001083.1 GCA_025800105.1 Cohaesibacter sp.
GTTCTTGCCCTTGAGATATATATCATGTTAGGGTCCCAGCATCATTTCATCCCAGCATGTTTCCAAACATTGAACAAAAAACGAACAAAAAAATCAACCTTGCATGTTTTCCAACAAAAAAAGTGTCAAAATTTAAACAAATACATGGCTCCAAAAACTGAAAGTCCAATTTCCAAACAGAAACAATATAGGGATCAACCAGTTGGCTTCTACATTTACTCTGGATGGAGGTTTGTGGCTTTGGCACCCATCAACACCAAAAAAACTAATAGGAATGACTTTTTCAGAAAGAATACAAGTGTTGAAGAAAGTTTTCTTGATAATTATTGGGGCTTGATTTGAATATATGGAACAACATACTGGACTGGAAGTATTTACATACACAACACCTTTTTTCAAAAAGATAAAGCACCTTAATTTGAAAACATACCTTTCTTTGCGAAGCAATTATGTCACATACATGAGAAAAGCAAATACATGTTATTAGCACAGGATTGGCAAGTCCACCCTCTTTCCCTCTTTCAACTTGCCAAACCTGACAC
>JAOXSG010001124.1 GCA_025800105.1 Cohaesibacter sp.
ATTGGAGCCGCTTCTCTCCAGCCCGCCCAATGATGCCTATGTCATTATGAAAGCAGGCGATTTAAAAAAAACGGCCCCATTGCGCAAAGTCATCGAAAAAGCCACAAGCGCCGTTGCCCTGCCCTGTTATATTGATGCAAGAGAAGCACTCAACACCATCATTGATGAAGAATTGAGCCAAGCAGAACTGTCCATTTCAAAAAATGCCCGCATGATGTTACTGGATAATCTGGGCGCAGATCGCATGGCATCACGCGCCGAAGTGCAAAAACTTTGCCTTTATGCCATGGGACAACAAACAATCAGCGAAGAGGATATCGAAAATATCGTCGGCGATGCCTCCAACCATCAAATTGATATGATTGTTGATTCCGCCGCTCTGGGCGATATTGATCAGCTTGATCACCAATTGGAGCAAATATTGAAAAGCGGTCAGTCCTCTTCTCTCATAGCCACCGCCAGTTTGCGCCATTTTCAAATGCTGGAAAGAAGCCTCAATATGATGGATAGCGGTACCCCACCCCAATCAGCCCTGCAAAAAGCCGGACCAATGATCCATTTCAAACGCAAAGCCAGAGTGCAAAATCAATTGCGAATCTGGTCATCAAAAAAGGCTTCCCGTGCCTGCGAATTGCTGGCCACAGCCCTGTCAAACAGCCGAAAAAACTATCACCTGGCCGACACAATCATCAGCGAAACCCTCCTGATGATTGCAGCAACGGCCCGCAAATCCCACCGCTGATAAGACTTAGAGCATTTGTTTCTAAGCATATTTTTCGAAAACCGCACACACTTTTCAAAAAATATGCTCTAAGTGCCCGGTTTAAAAGTCTCTGCCTGAGACTTTTAGGCGGCATGGCCAGCCCTCTCCCCCTTTTCAGACGATCCGTCATGGTACCCTTATGGGCGGTCTGAAAAGGGGGAGAG
>JAOXSG010001135.1 GCA_025800105.1 Cohaesibacter sp.
CTCTCTTAGGGTCTCAATCCAAGCCGATGTGAAGGCTATGTAGTCCACACGCAAATCGAGTTTGATTTCTTGGCTGTATCTGGCAGGGCATCTCGAGAGAGCGTCTGCCAGCAGCATTTCACTGCCTGGTTTGTATTCGATTTTCATGTCATATTTTTGTAACTGTAGGAGCATTCTCTGAAGACGTGGAGGCGCGTTGTGCATGCTCTTCAGGTGTATCATTTCCAGAGGCTTATGGTCTGACTGAACTGTGAACCTGCGCCCTTGAAGATACGTGTTGAACCGTATGCATGCAAAGACGACGGCGAGCAGTTCTCTTTCGATGTTGGCATAACGGCTCTCCGCTCCTGTCAGTGACTTGCTGGCAAAGGCTATTGGTTTGCCATCCTGTATGAGACAAGCGCCCAGTCCCCTTAGAGAAGCATCCGCCTGGACAATCACTTCTTTCCTCCGATCGTAGTATCCAAGCGGCTTCGATGTCTGCTTCTTTAAAAGGTGCTTGATTTCCTGAAAGGACCGTGTAAGCTGGTCATCCCAGTAAAACGTGACATCTTTCTTCAACAACTGTCTCAGCGGCTCCGTGTGATGGCTTAGATGGGGTATGAAATTTCCCATGTATGTCACCATTCCCAGGAATGACTGAAGTTGCTGCTTGGTCTCTGGCGCTGTCATCTCCTCAATGCCTTGTACCTTCTTGGGGTCTGGATGGACGCCTTCCCGTGAGTAGATGGCCCCGAAGAATGAGACTCTGTCACGGCGCAATTCCAGCTTCTTTGAAGAGAGGCAAAGGCCTTCCATTTGGCACACATTGAGGAAATTAATCAAGTTTGAGTCATGGTCTTCCCGCGTGTATCCGTAGATAATGACATCGTCGTGAATGCCAATCACGCCGGGACACTGTTCTAAGATACGGTCCATCTGTATCTGAAACACGTCTTGGCTCATTTTCATGCCA
>JAOXSG010000385.1 GCA_025800105.1 Cohaesibacter sp.
GTCCGATTTCGCTTTGCTTTTCTCAAAATTAAGAAAAGTTGAAAATTGCCATTTTCCGTTCGCGGGAGGATTCATAACCAATGAAATTTTGCCCATTTTCAACACGCTCGCGTAGTCGCACCATTTGGATTCTTAAAATACGCTTTACAGAATATGTTAGGCGGGTTCTAAAGTTTCTTTTGACATAAAATTTCGATGGAAACGTTTCTTTTTAAAAACGGTCTGGTCTTCCACAAAACACATATCTCCAGCACTTTAACAGCATGGAAAATATTGACAAACTTCGAATTAGTAAAATACGGTCTGGTATATTATTTTTAAGATTGAAGATAACTTCACGTTAAAGCTCTATCCTTTTTCTATGTGTTCTCAAAATTGAGTTGGTGGCCCGCAAAAGCTGTATTTTTGAGAAATTTTTTTGTGGAGGCAATTATGGGGTGACCGTCAGTAGTTATAAAACTACACCTTCCAGGACACTTTTCCGGGACTCACCCGTACAAAACCCCTGTCATATTTCTATCATTTTTCTATGTGTTCTCAAATTTGTGTTGGTGGCCCGCAAAAGCTGTATTTTTGAGACTTTTTTTTGTGGAGGCAATTTTGGC
>JAOXSG010001198.1 GCA_025800105.1 Cohaesibacter sp.
TGTTAAATGCCCTGGGGTAGACTAATGGCCAACCCCTGGAACTGACAACACGGTTGCCCAGGAGCTGGGTGGCCCTATTTGAATTGACTAGCCTTTCTGTAAATTCTGAAAATACAATAAAAATGTGTCTGCTGCAGAAGACATGAACATAATTTTAAAAAAAAAAAAAAAAGCTCGAAGAACAAATTCCCCAATTCAAAATAAGTGCTCTCTTAAAAAACCCCACTATGGTAATTTTTTCATGCAATTTAATAGAGATCTCTCACTAGTTTCAGTTTCACAAAAATCACGAATTAATGTTTTTACAAGGAGCTATTCTATTAATTTTAATGGCTGGAATTTGTTGGAACAAAACAAGTTGGAGATTTCAGTGTTCAACAAAATCACCTGTGCAGCTGTTCTTGAACATTTTCTTCGAGGCGAATCAAAGAAAATAACATCTGAAGACTGGCTCAAGCTCTGTGTTCAACATTTTCGTCGTGTTGTTTTATCTCTCCATTGATCGGATGCAGGCAGACTTTCCGTTGTTTTCCGGCCATGTTTCCAGTGCTGTGCGCGATTTCAAGGATACATGCTACGCGATTTGTTTTCTCATTTTGCTCCAGACAAATCCACC
>JAOXSG010000394.1 GCA_025800105.1 Cohaesibacter sp.
CCTCGCTGCCACCAGCCTTGCAATTCCTCGCGGAGCGCGGGGGTCCTTTGGCCAATGAAGAGGCTTGGAATTTTTGCCATTTTTGCAAAAAAGTAGGGAGATGAAACGGCCCGCAATCGCAGACACAAAAAAACATCAAAAAACAAAAAGGCAAGACAACAAAAGGCATACTGTATCATTACCAAGTTCAACTCTGCATCAGAAATGCCTGGCAGGTTCGATTGCCATTGGAATTCATGGCTCAAGGGCCGCCCAAGAACTAAAGAACCATAGAAATGTGGCCTGCAGCGGCCGTTTCGCCGCCATCGTTTCGAGAAAGAAGCGCCAGCTAGGGTGGAAGATTGGATAGTGTCGGATCGTGCGGTGAGCGGTGTTGATTAATTTCCTAAGTTCGCAATCTGCATGACTCGCCGACTCGCCCTGTGGAAACGTTGTCCCTTTTCCTGAGGCAGCCCCAGGCTCCAGAGCTGGCCCAGCAGTACGGTGCTCGCATTTTCCATCCTCCGAAACGACATGCTTTCGGCATGTGAGCT
>JAOXSG010000040.1 GCA_025800105.1 Cohaesibacter sp.
TGGCGTGGTACCCGGTTGACAAATTGACGTCGCTATCCCCAACGAGTAGCTGCCCCCCAACAGCCCCTCTAACTGCCCCCTATAAAAATGACATGAAAAATCGAAAATGCTAAATAAACTTATTAAAACTGTCCAAGATGATGAAAACATGACGAGTAACCAGTATGCCAATTTTTGTGGTATACGTACAATTTACCTCGTCATGGCAAACGTGAAACCGTTTCATTTTTGATGAAAACGATAGCTGTCCCAATGAGCAGATAATAGTATAAAAACGTCCATCCTCGTGTGAAAAAGCAAAATTTCCATTCAACGGAAACTATACTGTTTGTTTACAATTGGAGCGAGCACAAAGCATGCGAGCGGAAATGGCGCCGAGCAGAAGTGAGCTGAGCAAGCTCACTTCTGCTTGGCGTTTCCGCTTACTCGCCGGTTTGGCCGAAGCAGAAATTGTTTGAACGTGGTGATTTTGCTGAAATTGGTATCTGAGGTATTCTAGGCTTTATGGCCTTTTTCAACAGCACTCAATATTG
>JAOXSG010000071.1 GCA_025800105.1 Cohaesibacter sp.
AACTCCGGACAAAACTAGTTGAGACAAACCAAACATGCGTGCTTATTTCTTCCTTACCGGGAATGGAAACACAATGATATCATAGTCGCAGAAATGCTTTCCCTCCCCTCCCTCCTCACTCAATGTTGTCTTGAAGGCTGGACAGTGCATCAGACTTGTTTTTCAGCAGCAAAACAACATTGATGAGGGGGAGACGGGGAGAACTATTGACTACATGTACATCCCTGGGAATAAAAAAACTAAGTAACGATACTTTAAAAAAGGGCACAGTTTTCAACTTTTCATGTAATGAACTTATGTATGATGAGTGTGGATACTTGCAAGTGGAGACTGACTTTGAGTAAACAATACAATTGAAGGGCTGCGTGCAACAAGCTCGTAAGTGACTTTTTAGGCCAAAATTTTTTTCCTCGTCCAAATGAGCTCAATTTTGGCATGTGGCCTTCCACTTTATAGAAAAACATAGCCCCCCATTTAAGTTTGCTGGTTTCTCTTTCATTTTCCACAAATAACGTATGCAAAAACGCAGTTTT
>JAOXSG010000072.1 GCA_025800105.1 Cohaesibacter sp.
TCGACGGCGGCATAGCGCTCTTGCAGGCTTAATGTGATGATGCCGTGAATGGCCGCAAAGAATGTTCTGGCTTCCAGCAACAAATGATCCTGATCTGCTTTTGGCAACAGCTCTTTTAGCGGGCCTGCAATTTGCAGGAAAAGCTTTTGCTGATTGTCCAAATGCCATTTGGGAACGGCTTTTCCTTCTGGCCATTTATGATCGAACAGGGCTGTCCAGAGGCGATAGTGGGTGCTGGCAAAATCCAGATAGTCGCAGGCGAGTTTTTCCATGCATGTTTGCGGCGAGGCCTGATCTGGCCTGCCTTGTGTCAGGGCTTCGTCGAGCTTTTGCAAGGTTTGGGAATTGACGTGTAAAATCAGGTCATCAAGGTCTTCAAAGGTGGTGTAGAGAGAGCCGACAGCGCAGCCAACATGTTTGGCGATATCGCGGGCGCGGATTTCTTCCACCCCTTTTTGGCAGATTTGCTGTGTTGTGGCCTCTAACAGGTGTGTGCGCAATGCTGCTTTTTTCGCCTCGCGTTTGTCGCTCATTGTGATCTGTCCTGTTTGGTCTTTGGGTCTGATATATAAATTTATGAACAATGTTCATTTTATTATTGAACATTGTTCAATTTTTGTTTATTGAGATTTATGAATGTTGTTCATATTCCTGTTTGGGGGGAAAAGCAAGGGCGCTTGCTATTTTTCATCGGGTGGGAGGTGAGTAATTTTGATGCTTCTGGCATTTTGACTCAATCTGGCCAATAAGAAGGGCGATAAAGACGCTTTTCTTGTCAGCATTTGTCAATTCTCAAAGTGCAGCCATGCAAATGCGCCTATTGAGAGCCAATGTCAGGGCAGTGGTGGTTTTATAAAGAAAGAGAGACAATGCGCATTCATTTGTTACAGTCGGATCGCTTTGCACCTTTATTCTGGACGCAGTTTT
>JAOXSG010000399.1 GCA_025800105.1 Cohaesibacter sp.
TACCTGAAGATCTACATTTTCACGCCAGGCGATCACATACAAACTTCGCATGACCATGCGTTACCCAGATTCCGGCACTGATGTGTCGAGGTGGCGTCCAACAGTCTCATTTTAAAATTCAAATGTCTAGGGAGTTGATGCATGAAACTGTCACAGTGACTGTCTTTTTCGAAATTTAACCCAAACGCCAGACCCTTTAAGACGCCAGACCCCAGACACATCAGTTGCCCCAGCCCTGCTTTTTCTGACGATTCCATGGCAAATTATTCGGATCGCCAGTCACATCCAGCATCGTTTGCTTGCGTAGGTAATGGAACCCTGAGTTGGTTCAAGGCATTGTAATCATCAAAACAGCATGGGCGTAGAGCAGCAAGCAACAAGCATCGATACATTTGAGTTAAGCCAAGGAGCTTTCGCGGCACATCGTTGTAATCACCGCGCTCGGGTTCTTCCAAGCCTGCTGATCATCTGTTCGGATCATCGAAGGCCTCAGCTTGTGAAAACACGATGAAACCACGCAATGGCAGCTTAAATAATGACCATTTCCAAGGGCACGGCATAAGTTCCAACGCCATCATCATTCCCAGCTGCGAATGGGAAGCCAGCGCCGAAAGAACCTCAAGCGCTGTTCATGTAAATGGCGTCCGAAGTGCATTGACGCACAAGCATAAAACAGCAATTTATATCAAGACAAGTAGCACACAAGCAACGCCTGTCCAAACGCAAGTCGATCGCAGCCGTCTTCAACGCCGGACTGATCTTCCCCAAGGTCTCAATGAGTTCCACCTGCAAAGATGGAAGGCAAAACTAAGGTCATCGGTATACGAAGAACAAATTCAGAGCGACAAAGGGAACAGACCTGGCCTCCTCCTCAGGGTACACGGCGGACCACGCCGCCTCTGTCACTGATGCTCCTCCTCCGGATCGTCTTCCACCTCCACCTCCAACTCCACCTTCGTGTCCTCATTCTCCTCCTCCTCGGGGATTGCATCATCTGTCGCATCAGCCCACGCACCAGCACCGCCAGACGCAGCAGCAGCGCCAGACGAAGCAGCAGCGCCAGACCTAGCCTTCTTCTTGTCCTCCATGCCAATCACTTGCCAATCATCATAGTACTCGGGCGCTTTGGGAAGCCTTGGTTAAAGATGGTTAAAGCAAGCAGCAAGAAATTGATGGAAACTTTGACTGGCGCAAAAGTGAAGAATGAAATGTGACTCACTCATGCATAATCAAAATAATCCAAGATACATCGGCTTTTGGGCTTGGAGATCGGTCAGCTGCATCATGATGCCTGCCAGTGCATGTTGTGGTGGATATTTACTAATGACTCTAAACCACATTGGGGACATTTGAATATAAAATGGCTTTCCGGGCCTTCGATTCGCCGGACGACATCCTCCGCCAGCCAAAAGGGTTCGGTTCTCCAAGCTTTCGGCACCTTGGTTGATGAAGTGGGATCAGGTCAGGACTGATTTTGTTTCATGTCAGATTTGCTTCAAACATGACACGGCCAAGAAACGTCGTCCACGCCAGACGGTGTGAGACTCGGCAGCCAATAGTGGACGTTTACCTCATCCTTGTGGAACTCATGGAGGATCATCGCCGCTGCAATGGCCACCCACGCCGAACGATGGCGCCCGGCGGAACCTTGAAGTAAAACATATTAAACACATTGTCAGGATACACAGAAGACAGGTTTTGAACATGATGGAAGTGCTGCACCAAGGGGCATGTCAAGCAATAAAGGAGGCTTCTCCCAGGGATGGCTTTCATCCAGGATCGCATGACCTTGGTTGGAGGGTGCTTTAAGAAGCCTCGGCAAAAAAATCTCAAATTGGTTCGATTTCAACTGCCGCCCAGCCACGTTCACGCTGTGGATGATCAGCGCAGCTCCCTCGCTGTTCATCGCAAGTTGCCGCTGCACTTCGAAATCCTCAGCAAAACCGACCAATGGCTCAGGATAGGATGGGTGTGGCAGCGCAACTGCAAAGGAAGGGTGACAGGACCGTTTTCAATTCATAGAGCTGAGGCACGGAAACGTCATTGTGGGTTTTCACCCCAGGATCTTTGCTCCAAATGTCACGAACCTTGAAGTTGACCCCGCCCCTCCACATTATGAACTCAGATTTGTTGAAGTATGCTTCAGACTTTAATTTGATCCAAGCTGCATCCACCGTGCTGACAGTAAACTTGTCAAAGTGGTATTTGATGAAGCCCCCAAGATTTTTACCTGAAGGCGCTAGTTCCCAGAGGCTGGTGCCAGAAATTTCAATACGACTGTCAACCGCAAGGCTGAAAGTTTAACTAAATACACGGCGCACCTTGAGTTTTGCCATACCACCTTTCAAGGCCATAGGCAGCGATGCACATTTCCAGCTTCTTCTTGTTCTCCATGGCGCAGAAGCAGGTATCAGGCAAAAATCTGACAACGTTACGATGACGCCAGACGTGACAATTATAATTCGCCTGGCGCCAGTCAATGACATGTAACATGTACATGACGTTACTAGCTGCAATGTACATGTAAAAAAAGGTGCAGTGGCTGATGTTGAATTGCGTGCATCAAATCATTTGTCAGCTGAAATTGCTGCGGAAGATACTCAAATCAGCCAGAAGAAAGGGTGCAGAAGTGAGTTGCATCAGCGGACTGCCACTTGAAAAACAACAGGCCTTCTCAAGGTGCTGCACACGCGCCAGGCGAAAGCATCAAGCTACCTCGGCATGCTTGCAAAACAAAACTGCCATATCCATGAGAGGTGCTGTCTTGACATCCCAAATGAAAAACTGAACCTGAGTTACAAACGCCAGGCGACCTAAAATTCATGGCATTGAGTTTGAAAGTTCTAACTGATGTGGTACAAGCTTGTTCCGCTTAGGCTAGCACTCTTGGTCAAATTCAAGCCCTAGGGCAACACGATTGGCTTGAACTGCTTGGATAGTATCCTCTACGTCCTCAAGGGCAAGGATGGGGCTTGTCGAGTCCGGTGATGTTGGCATCACAGGAGAGGATGAGACGCCAGGCGTAGCAGACCCAATTGTCTTTGCAGGCGAATGTAAAGAACCAGGAGTCAAGATCAATTTTTCTTCGCCATGCCTTGGATGATCTTGGATGCCAGTGAAAAACAAAATCCATCATGATGATGATACTTGACAGTCAAATTTTAAACTCTCTGTGGCACTGTGAAGAAAGAGCCGCATCATCTGTGCCTGGTGTCACTGACACAAAGCGTAAGGATGATGTTTTGTGAGAATGAGTCATAGAAAAAATGCTCTAGCCTGAACAAAAGAACTAATCATTGCAGGAGACATGCAGAAGAACCAATGTCAGGCTCATCCTTCAAGTTCTTCTGTTCACGCTGAACCTGGCTTCACCCAAGCATCAAGCAGGATGAAACACGACCCGTTTAAGAAGGAATGCATCTGCGCACCTGTTCGCAAGACTCCGCCAGGCGCTTAACACGATCCAACAAATTAGCCCAGTCAGCCTGAAGGCAGGAAGATTGCAAGCCCCATCATTTCTAATTGAAACATGAGACCAAGCAGCAGCGGTGGGTCTGTCCTCAGGATTGCCCCCAGGGCTGTCCTCAGGGATGTCCAAGGTAACTTCTCAAGGTGAGGTATATTGATGATGGCAGTAAGGCATTTAAAAGCAAGTTATGTAGAAGCCAAGTCACAATTGACTGTTCGTTGGGAACAAATGTGGACTGTTCAGAGGCCACGTGAGAAGCAGCTTGGGATGGAAGACCACCACCCACCTCAGGATTAACATCCAAGCCGCCAGACGAAGTCGCCACCTTAGGAGCCTTAGCCTTACTGCCCCACTTAGCCAGGACCACAGCCACTACGCCAGGCGAAACCACTCCATTGCCCTTGTCGCCAGGCGTTTCCTTGGACATTAGATTTGTAGAATAGGCCCACTTAAACTGACTGTTATGCCAACCACACCCAATGCTACAGATGCTACAGTCTCCAGGCCCTGAAACACAAGACTAAGCATCCACAGCAGCGGCTGTGCGCTTGCGCCGCACTGGCCTGACCTCCCCCAATGTCAGTGTATCGGAACCAGAACTTTCCGATCCAGACATGGCACAGGGATTGCACTAATGTATCGGACGTAAATTTGAGCCAGAAACTGGTGCGTCACTGCTCTGATTTGATTCACCTCCTGAGAACCCCATGGCAAAGGTTTTTGTCATGATGAACGCAATCAATGATTCCGAATACTATGTAAGAGCAACAACTGTATTACAAGTAGCTGTCACAGCTTGGGAAAGTCTGTTGAACTTTGACATTTGCAGGTGGGATACATAGAGCAAAGCTTAGGAATCCAAAAAAGCAGGTGACACAGCTTCAAAGGTTTGAGTATGATATGCAGGTGGGATACATAGTGCAAAGCTTAGGAATCCAAAAAAGCAGGTGACACAGCTTCAAAGGTTTGAGTTTAATAAGGTGGAAGCTGGGAATGCACCCATGATATGCAGGTGGGTGCAAAGCTTAGGAACCCAAAAAAGCAGGTGACACAGCTTCAAAGGTTTGAGTTTGATGAGGTGGAAATTGGGAGTACACCCATGGCACCACTTGTGCAATGACAAACTCAGAGTCATTTTTGTTTGGGAGTCAGTTTTAAAAAAATTCCTGATATGTTTGATATATAATTTGCTGAACAAAACATGTTGGGAATTTCTTCATGTGTGGTTCTCCAGAGTCTCCAAAGAAATGCTGAAGTTGGGAGTCATTATTGAAGTTTTGGGTGAGTTTCATCACTGATGGGTTTCCGGGTTTTGCTTCCCACTTTGTCACAGGTAGGGGAGCAGTTGTGAACCTTTGAGTGAACGGATACTGCAAATCAAAAGCTGGAACAGGTTCTAACAGTTTATGCCATGTTGGTTTTTATGAGGGTATAATATGGGCAAAATACGGTAATTCCTAAAAACCAGACTTTCTGGGGGATTCCCTCACTAAACCATCCTAAACCATCATTTGGGCTGGTTTCAGCTGAGGTCTCTATAATTTGCGCATGTATATCATATCTGATTATCTGATTTCTATCTTTTCATAAAAGACAAGGTATGCCTTGTGTTAAAGAGCTGCAAACTGCTGACATCTCTAAAGCTGCCATGGTGCTGAAGGGTGTGGCGCACAGGTAGAGGTGGCGGGATCACAATAGCCCGTCCTGCGGGAGCAGTTTGAGATTTTCAAGTATGGCAACGTTGG
>JAOXSG010000090.1 GCA_025800105.1 Cohaesibacter sp.
CATTGTGGTCTTGGTCAGGAAACCCGCGCCGCCTTTGTTGCGACCGCTGATTCAAACAATGGCTTTGTTGGCTATACCTGCGTCTTTGACAGCGACGAAAGCTAAGACTTCGCCAAGTCTCTAAATCAATCTATGCTGTAATGGCATTTCAAAGCTCTCCACCATGGCATTCGACATTTGTTCGAGGCTCTGGTGGGGAGCTTTTGTTTTATCGGGGATTTCTAGGCTCAGGACTCATTAATTTATCCTATTCTGTTTGTCTTGAAGCATTCAGATAGAAGAGCCAAGAGCAAAATAAAGGTGGTTCCCTTTTTGCAAGTCTTGGTTCGATAGATGAGCGCTTCAAGACAAACCCGAAGGGCGAGGCATTTTTGCGCAATGTGCCTTCGGCGTTCTCATGGTGAAACGTCCACTGGACGTTTCATCGGGTGAACCCGATAAACCATAGATCACCGTCGTAAAATCTTGAAAATGAACCACATTGTCGCGATTTTCCTCCTTGTCCTTGCGCAAAACTGTCCTCGCAGAATGTGCTAAATTAATGGGTCCTGAGCCTAGAAAAGGCAAGACAAATCTGCCTTTAATCTCCTGTTGGTGTTTCGCTCTGTTTTGCTTTGCGCATTTTTGCAAAAAGTGGCGAGAGCATCGGAACAACCAGACATAAACCGGCAATGACCAAAATGCTTAATGTTAAAGGGCGTTCCCAAAGGAAAGACCAGCTGTCATTGTTGATCAGCAGGGCGCGGCGCAAATTCTCTTCCATCATGCCGCCCAGAATGAAACCCAATATCATTGGCGCCATGGGAAAATCCAGAAACCGCAGCAACAAGGCGACAGCGCCGAATAAGACCATCAGCTGAATGTCAAAGGTGTTGAAGCTGACAAAATACACCCCGATCAGCGAAAAGAACAAGATGAAGGGCAATAAAAAGCGCGATGGAATGGCCAGAACCTTGGCAATATA
>JAOXSG010000114.1 GCA_025800105.1 Cohaesibacter sp.
ACCAATCGCGTCGTCCCCAAAAGCCAGTTGGCCGAGAACAATGGTACGAAGTTGTACTCGACCTTCGAGTGGACGAGCGAGGGGGATTTGGTGTTGAACGCTGCGAATGTGGATTACACCCGTCAAGTGACCAAAATGCAATGGGGAAAACAGTTGGCCCTGCAAATGGGGTGGATCGTCGAACCTGGTCCGGGTACGTTTCGTCTGGGACCCAGCGTGAGTCAAGAATTTCGCTCGGATACCATCCCCACCCCGACCAATGTCCTCGACGCCAGGAATCAACCGGCGTTTTGGGCAGTGGACGGTCAGTATTTCCTGTTGAGCATGAGCTGCAACTGGCGATTTGTGAATTTGAATGCCAAGTTTCATCGCACCACCGAATTCGCCCCCACGCGGTCCCTGTTCGTGCACTGCGATGCGGGTACCAGCCGGATGGTGGGCAACCAAGTCACCGATGTTTTGCGGGAAATCAAGTATCGACCCCGCGAGATGACTCACTTTGAACCGGAACACATTC
>JAOXSG010000150.1 GCA_025800105.1 Cohaesibacter sp.
TGCTTTTATGAATGGGGATCTGTCAACCGTGATGAGCCCACGTAGCGTTATCACATGGGCCGAGAATGCCAAGATTTTTGGAGATGTGGGCTTTGCTTTCCGGGTAACCTTCCTCAATAAATGCGATGAATTGGAGCAGCCTTTGGTGGCGGAATTTTATCAACGCTGTTTTGGCGAGGATTTGCCTAATTCTGCCTTGAATGTTGCAGTGAGCTAGGGGTGTTTGCCCCGGCTTTTGCTTCTCATTCTCTATTTGTTTCTAGCTTTGTCGCGTCCGCGTTTAAGAGGTCTGTTCAATGTCAGGCAAGCCGCATCAAAAATTGCATGGTCAGGTTAATCCCAATCAAGCATTCAAGCGCTCTGTTGGTGGGACGCTGAAGGCGATTGCAGGGCATGGGGAACTGGAGGTGCATTTCTCCGGTGATCGGCCTATTTTGACGCAAAAAAGTGCTCGTTTGCCGGAACCGGTGCGCAACTTGACGCCACAAGCGGCGGCGATTGTACGCGGTCAAGCCGATTCTTTGGCTTTGAAAGTGGCTTGCCATAATTCGCAAATTCACGCCAAGCATGTGCCAGATGGTGCGCGTGCCAAAAGTGTATTTGATGCGGTGGAGCAGGCGCGGGTCGAGAGCATCGGGGCGCGGCAAATGCAGGGATTGGCCCATAATGTGGCCGCTATGCTGGAAGATCGCTATAGCCGCATTTCCCCGCCGGATAGCAGCAGCCCTGAAGAGGCTCCGTTGGATCATGTTCTATCCTTGTTGGTGCGTGAACGCTTGACCGGTATGCCCATTCCGCCT
>JAOXSG010000155.1 GCA_025800105.1 Cohaesibacter sp.
CTGTATGACAAACCGCAAACCCTGTTTGTGGCGGGCTTCATTGGCTCCCCTGCTATGAATATTCTGGATGCTGTTTGTGGTGGCGATGGCAAAAGCATGACCCTATTCAATGGTGATGTGATCACAGCGGCATCGGGTGCTGAAAATCTGGCTGGCAAATCGCTCAAAGCTGGTATGCGTCCTGAACATTTGCATCTTGCCGGGTCTCATGATGCACAATTCTCTGCCCATGTGGATGTGGTGGAGCAATTGGGTGCTGACACCATCGTGCATGGCACTTTGCTCAATACAGAAGAGCAATTGTCTGTGCGTCTGGATGGCATTCAAAGACTGGAACGCGGCTCGACCATTGGCTTGTCTGTCGATCCGGCCAATGTGCATTTGTTTGATCCGCAAACCACCCAGCGGGTGAATTGAGAAGGCCTGAGTGATGAGCGATGCATTGCATACCCCATCCTCTGGTCGGGTGATTGAAATTCATGGTCACCGTGGTGCCAGAGGTGTCTTGCCGGAAAATACGCTGGAAGGCTTTGCCTATGTGCTTGGGATTGGCGTGAAAATCATTGAGCTGGATATTCAATTGTCCAGCGATGGCATTTTCATGACAACCCACGACAAGACGCTGGCCAAACACGGCACCCGCGACTCGCACGGGGCATGGCTGGAAGAAGAGCATGAAGTCATTGCCATGACCAAGGCCGCGCTTCAACAATATGATGTTGGTGGTCTCAAGGCCGGGTCTGATTATGGGGCGCGTTTTCCTGATCAGGCTTTTTTAAGCGATGTCAGCATTCCAAGTCTTGAGGAGGTCATCACTCTGATCAAGGAGGTTGGGGATGGGGACGAAATCCTCAATATCGAAATAAAGAGCGATGCCACCCTTGCCTCTCATTGCGCGCGGGTTGATGAGGTTGCCAGCAAGCTTGTCACCCTTATTCAGCGCCATGACTTTGACAATCGCGTCCTGCTACAAAGCTTTGACTGGTCTTTGATGGAATCGCTGACACATTTGGCGCCCCATATGCAGCGGGCTTGTCTGAGTGTTGAAATGTCAGAATTTCCTGATTCCGGCAAAGGCGAAAATAGCACGATTTATCAGGGTTCTCCCTGGATTGGGTCGAGCGATTATCAAAAAGCGGCTGGCTGCATTCCTTCGATGATTGCCAAGGCTGGCATTCCTGTCTGGGGCAGTTTTTTCAAGGATCTGACAGCAGAGCGTCTGGCAAAAGCCCATGCATTGGGCTTAAAAGTCAATGTCTGGACGGTGAATGAGCCTGACGATATTGCCGCCATGATCGAGATGGGCGTTGACGGCATTATTTCGGACTATCCGGGCCGCGTTCAGCGCCTGTTGTTGGAAAAAGGCTGTCATTGGCTGGCGCAAGATCAGCGCTAACGCTAATAAGTCCTGAGCCTAGGAGATTTGATATGTATCCCGCTCTTTCAACCGAGGACGCCTTTGCCCGTTATGAGGCCATTCGTGCGCGGCTGCCCGGTTTTAAACGACAGGATATATCAAACTCGGCTTGCTCCAAGACTCTGACACCTTGCCCGCAACAAAGCGTCAAAGCGCCGGACCTTGGTGCTTTGGCAGATCAATTTGATGTCTTTGTATTTGATGCATTTGGTGTTTTGAATATTGGAGAAACACCCATTGCAGGGGCACGGGCGCGCATTGATGCCTTGCGCGCCATGGGCAAGCGCCTGTTTGTTCTGACCAATGCCGCCTCCTATACCATGGATCAGACGGTCAAGAAATTTCAAACCCTTGGCTTTGATTTTACCTCGGAAGAGCTGGTTTCAAGCCGCACGGTTTGCGAACAATATTTAAGCGCCTTTGATCAGGTCGATCATTGGGGGGTGATTGGGCCTGAAGATTATCATCCGGGACAGCTTGACGTTGCCAATTCCCAGCTGGATGTCAATGGCGCTGATTATGATCAGGTCGATGGTTTTTTGTTTCTCTCCAGCTCTGGCTGGTCCCGTATGAAACAGACTATGCTGTTGCATAGTCTGGCGGCCAATCCGCGCCCTGTTGTGGTGGCCAATCCCGATCTTGTTGCACCGCGTGAAGATGGCCTTAGTCTGGAGCCGGGCTTTTTTGCTCATCATCTGCAAGATGCCTTGCCCAATCTGTCTATCCATTTCCATGGCAAACCATATGACAGCGTTTATCAGCATATTCATGGGCGTCTTAGCGACGAAAAAGGGCTTGATCCCCATCGCATTGCCATGTTGGGCGATACGCTGCATACTGATATTTTAGGCGCGCAGGCTTGTGGCTGGACTGGCATTCTGGTCAGTGATCATGGCTTGTTTAAAGGGCATGATCTTGAGGCCTATATCGCCAGCAGTGGCATTGTGCCAGACTATATCATCCCATCCATTTGAACTTTCAGCCAGCTTTGCTCCAACGGTTTTTGTGTGGGCTGTGTCATGGCCGGATGGGCCTTTTCTATCACATGATTGATTTGATCCAGATGTCCACATCTGACATAGGCAGTTGGATCAAAATGCTTTTTCTCAATCAAAAGCAGGCTTTTGCGGGCATGTTTCATAGCGGTTTGTATGATATGGGCCTGTTGTTCATTTTTGGCCAGCAGATGCCCCTGTTCTGAGAGAGCGCTTGCCTGTATCAGTGTGACATCCACCTCATAGCGAGAGAAAAAGTCTGCGACATTGGGACCGGTGACCGCATTGCTGGCGCAAACACTGCCCTGTTTTCCATGTCTGACTGCTCCACCGGCAATGCTGACCTGCCAGTCTTTTTGTTGGGATGCCATAAGCGCCACGGCAAGATCATTGGTGAAGAGGTGAAGGGCGGATTTTGCTTGCAAGGCTCTTGCTATGTCCAACATAAGCGATGATGCGATCATGGCGAGCGAACTGCCGTTGGCAATATGGTCAGCAACCTGTTGTGCAAGCTCGTTGCTCTGTGCATTCTCCACGTTTCGAGATGCTAACACGGGCTGAGGCTGGTTGGGTGGGGTTGTCACACCGCCCCGAATGCGGCGCAGCTCTCCCCTTTCGCATAAAAGATTGACATCTCTGCGAATGGTTTGGGTGGATACGGCAAAAACCTGTGCCAATGTCTCAATCTCGCAGCTGCCACACTCATGGACTTTTGCCAGAATATGCATTTGGCGATGAGAATAAGCAGACATGCGAAAAGATCCCGGCTTTGTGCGATTTGCACTGTTGAATTCGCCGGATCATAGAGAGTTCATTTGAAATTTTGATGACATTCAAATGAGCTATCCTGCCCTCTTTTGCTTTCAGAGGCAGATCAGAAAAATGGCCGTAGACCGGCCATTTTCATTGCTTGCTCTTTGTTTTAGGCACGGGAGAATAAAAATTCCGGGCGTGCTTTGGCAATTGCCTGTGTGACAAGGCCAGTGATAACCGCTTTGATGGCATCGCCAATCAGGAAAGGTGTCATCAAAAGGGTTGATTCCATCAGGCTTTTATCGAGAGTGATGGAAAGGCCGATGATGCCGAAAATATACAAGACAATAATGCCGCCAATCACTGCGGCCACTGTCGCCACCAATGCGATATTGCTATGCTGCCATTGTTTCATGATCAGGCCAGCGACAAAGGCTGCAACCGGGAAGCCAACAAGGAAGCCAGCAGTTGGAGAGGCAAAAAGACCAAGCCCACCGCGTCCACCAGCCAAAAGTGGCAAGCCAAGCGCGACAAGCGCCAAGAACAACAGGACAGCCAGAGCGCCCCGCTTTGCGCCCAGAACCGTGCCAGCCAACATGATCCCCAAACTTTGCGCTGTGATTGGCACACCGGAGGCCAGATCAATTTTGGGGATCAGCCCAAGCGCCGCAATCAAAGCTGCGAACAGGGCGATAAAAACAAGATTTCTTTCCACGTTTTCTTCCTTTGCAAAGATGCATTGCACCAGAGGCCCTTATGAGCCTGAATGGAGCCTGCCGATTAAAGCTTTGTCCTCTGGTCCTTGGTCTGTGCTGATTTGGAGCTTTCTGCTCCTGCCTTGATGCTTGATAGCCCACCACGTGCTTTCAAGGCTTCGGCCACTCGGTCTGCGTCATCCAGAACAGCCAGACTGAGCGGCACAAGCAGCCGGTGGTTGGGCCGCTTTGTGCTTCGCATTTTCCATGCGTCGCTTAACTTTGTTCCCCGCTCGATAAAAACAGGGGTGAAACGAATAACCAAGGCACTGGCCAACCCCAATGTGCGCCTTGGCAGGCCAAGCTTGTAGACCGGTTCCGCCAGCCAATCAACAACCTTCATCATGGCATCCAGACGGGTGGTCATTGTGATCAGGGTTGCCAAACCAATGGCTGCACATAAGCGCAGACTGATCACGACGCCTTCTTCAATCCGGCTGGTCAGGAGATGATAAAGCATGATCACCAAGATCATCCAGATCAGGGGCTTTAAACGCTCTATGCCGATTTTGGCAAAAGACCAGCCAATTGAGAGATAAAGACCGCACACGACGACCAGAGCCAGCAAAGCATCGAGCCAATTTTGCAATGAAAAGAGCATAAAAGTCGCCACGCACAGCACAATTAATTTGAGCGGTGTGGGGGATTTATGCAGCCAGCTTTGGCCGGAAACCGAAAGAGAGAGCATCGCTTATGCCCTTTCTTTGATGGTCATGGTTTGAGAATCCGGGAGCGGTTTTGCGTCCTGATCAGGGGCCAAATCCTGATTGCTGCGCAGACGCATTTCCGCGGCATAGGCTGCAAGCACTGTCTCTGGCTCTCCATCCATGGCAATTTTGCCCTCATCAAGCCAGATGATACGGTCAAACTTTTTGAGATGGTCCAGATCATGGGTGATCAGCAAGAGCTGCTGATCCAGCTTTTCCAGCCATTGATAAAGCGCTGCACTGGTTGGCCAGTCCAGACCGGCATAAGGTTCATCCAGCAAAATAACACTGGGTTGCATGGCCAAAACGGCCATCAGGCAGACGAGATGACGCTGGCCTTGAGAGAGCATATGGGTGCCCAGTGATGCCCAATGGCTGCGTTGGAAGGTCGTCAAGATTGCATTGGCTTTTTCAATGGCCAGTTTTTTATCGCCCAATTGGCTTTCCAGACCAAAGGCAATCTCCTCTTCCACCGTGGGGAAGATGATTTGATGATCGGGATTTTGGAAAATCAGACCAATGGTCGAAATGGCCTTGCTTCTGTCTTTGGCCACATCGATGCCATTGACTGTGATGGCACCTTGGTCAGGCTCCTGCAATCCTGCAATGAGCCGCAGCAATGAGCTTTTGCCTGATCCGTTGCAGCCAATCAGACCGACGCGCTTTTGCGCTATATCCAAGCTGAGATTGGATAAAATGGGGCGGTCCTGCAAAGCAAAGTCAACCGTTTCTATCTTGATCAAGACAGGATCACTCCCTGTTTTCAGGGTCAGCTATGCTGACCCTTATCCCATTCGGCAAAAGCATTTTGTCGGCTTCTACAGGAAATATGTGTCTCGCTCAACCACCCCAAAGACGAAGTGGGCCTTAGGACTCATGAATTTCGCCAAAGCAGAGATATTTCATCTCCAGAAAATCATCTACGCCATATTTGGAGCCTTCACGGCCAAGGCCGGATTGCTTGACGCCACCAAAAGGCGCTGTTTCGGTTGAAATCAGACCGGTATTGATGCCAACCATGCCTGTTTCCATCTCTTCTGCCACACGCCAGATACGGGCAATATCGCGAGAATAGAAATATCCCGCCAGCCCAAATTCGCTATCATTGGCGAGCGCGATGACATCTTCTTCGCTCTCAAATTTGAATAGCGGAGCAACAGGGCCAAAGGTCTCTTCTTTGGAGACCACCATATCGGTGGTGACATCGGTCAGAATGGTCGGCTCAAAAAAGGTATAGCCAAGCTCATGAGGTTTGCCGCCAGCCAGAACTTGCGCTCCCTTATGGACCGCATCGGAAATGTGGCTTTCAACCTTGTCAACAGCGGCCTGATTGATCAAAGGCCCTGTGGTCACCCCTTCATCAAAGCCATTGCCCAATGTCAGATCTTGTACTTTTTTCGCCAATTTTTCGGCAAAAGCATCATAAACCCCGGCTTGCACATAAATACGATTGGCGCAAACACAGGTCTGCCCGCCATTGCGATATTTGGCAATCATCGCGCCATCCACTGCGGCGTCCAGATCCGCGTCATCAAAGACAATGAAAGGGGCATTGCCGCCCAATTCCAGCGAGACTTTTTTGATGGTGCTGGCGCATTGCTGCATGAGGATTTTGCCCACCCGGGTGGAGCCGGTGAAGGTGATTTTGGCGACTTTTTCATTGGCGCATAATTCCTGCCCGATGGCTGCGGCATCAGAACTGGGCACCATATTAAAGACACCGGCTGGGATGCCCGCGCGCTCTGCCAGCACCGCCATGGCATTGGCGGACAAAGGGGTCAGCTCGGCAGGACGGGCAACAAAGGTGCAGCCCACCGCCAAAGCCGGTGCCACTTTGCGTGCAATCATCGCATTGGGGAAATTCCACGGGGTGATCGAGCCAACAACGCCAACGGGTTGTTTGAGCACCACAATGCGCTTGTCTTGCTGATGGCCGGGAATGACATCGCCATAAATCCGTTTGGCTTCTTCGGCGAACCATTCAATGAAGCTGGCGCCATAAAGCACTTCACCTTTTGATTCAGCCAAGGGCTTGCCCATCTCGGCGCAGATGATGGCTCCCAGATCATCGACATTTTCCACAATCAGCTCATACCAGCGGCGCAGCAAGGTGCTGCGCTCCTTGGCGGTGCGTTTTTTCCAGCTTTTTTGCGCGGCATACGCATGATCAATGGCTTTGGAAACCTCTGCGACCGACAGATCCGTCACTTTGGCAAGGATCTCGCCTGTGGCGGGATTGGTCACATCAAATGTTTTGCCATTCTCTACCCATTCTCCGTTCACATAAGCGCGGGTTTCCAAAAGTTTTGGATCTTGCAATTTCAACATGAGCTGCTCCCTTTCAAGCCGGTAACGCTTGTGTCTTTCTATTCTCTTGCCGGTGACTTGACAGTGTCGGCTTTTGTGATCACAAGCTACAAATAAGTGCGTTTGATTGGCAAGTCTTGTTTTGCCTTTCACGCCTGCCCATGTGATTTATACAAATGTGAATCCCCCCTCTTTTCATGGGAGCCTTACTTTGGTCGATTTGCATAATCGCCTTTATGATGACCATGCTTATGACCTTGATGCCGAGCCGATGAGCTGGTGGCGCGACAGTTGCGCCGTGCCGCAATTTCTCTATTCCCCTTTGCAAGACGACCGGATTAGTGATGTTGCGGTGATTGGCGGTGGTGTGACAGGGCTGAATGCCGCTTTGCGTCTGGCACGCGATCACGGCCAATTGGTGACGTTGCTTGATAGCGGTTATCCCGGCTGGGGGGCATCGGGGCGCAATGGTGGCTTTTGCTGTCTGGGCGGCTCTCGCCTGTCCGAATTGTCCATTGCACGCAGCTTGGGCGCAGAAGAAGCCCATCGCTTTCAAAAAAGCCAGCTTGATGCCATTTTGCATGTTGAACAGATGCTTGACCAACTGGGGCTGGATGTTGAGCGGCATAGCATGGGAGAGCTTGTTGTTGCGCATAGCCCGCGTCAGGCTGAAGTCCTGCGCGAAGAAGCGCCTTTGCTGGCGCAAAAGCTGGGGGTTGGGGCAGACTTTTACAGTCCAAGCGCGCTAAAAGAGCAAGGCGCTCATATATCTGGGCATTATGGCGGGCTGCATATGAAGGCTGGCTTTGCCATGCATCCGCTGAAATATACCACGGGGCTGGCCACAGCCTGTCATGAAGCGGGGGTGCGCTTATGCGGGCAAAGTGATGTTGTGGCACTATCTTATGAGCCGACGGGGCGGGTTCGGGTGCATTGCCTTGAGGGGAGCGTGCTGGCAAAGAGAGTTTTGCTTGCCACCAATGGCTATAGCTCGGAGCGCTGTCCACCGGTTATGGCAGGGCGGACTTTGCCCCTTCTCTCGACCATCTTGGTGACACGGCCTCTTTCCAAGCTGGAACAACAGGCGCAAGGCTGGTGGTCGGATTTGATGGCCTATGACAGCCGCAATTTGTTGCATTATTTTCGCCTGATGCCAGATGGGCGCTTTTTGTTTGGTATGCGCGGCAGCTGCAATGCCTCAGAAGCGGGCCAAAAACGCTTTGAAAACGAAGTGCGCAAAGACTTTAATCGCCTGTTCCCGGCATGGGCTGGTGTGGAGCATGATTATTTCTGGTCGGGGCTGGTGTGTATGACCGCCTCAGGCTTTCCCTATATCGGGCCTGTTGAGGGTGCACCCAATGTCTGGGCTGCGCTTGGGTATCATGGCAATGGTCTGGCCATGGGCAGTTGGGCGGGGGCGCAAGCGGCGGATATTCTGGCCTCCAAAATGCGGCATGACGCTTTGCCAGCCGCCTTTCGCCAACCGCTGAAGACGTTTCCTTTTCCGGCTTTGCGCAAAAGCTATATCAGAGCGAGCATTGTGGGGCTTGGCTTGCTGGATCAGTTGCTCTGATCTGATCCAGCATAAGATTGGCCTTTTACACCGTGCGCAAATAAGAGCGGCATTCAAAATCGGTAATGGTGGCCGAGACAATGGCCTCTTCCGCCTCGCGCGATTTGGTGTAGCAGTGATGAAAGTCCTGCCCGGCCATATCGGCAAACCACTTTGCGCCGCCAAACTGTTTGATTGCCTCTTGCCAGATGGGCGACAAAGGTGTTTTGGCCTCGACCTGCTCCAGTGTTTCAATGGCTTCGCCGGGATTGGTCTTAGTGGTAAAGCCGTGCATGACCCCCGCCAATAAGGCGGAAATGACCAGATAGGGATTGGCGTCGGCTCCGGCAACGCGATGCTCGAAGCGTGCTGCGGGGCCTGAGCTTGCTGGCACACGAATAGCAACGGCTCGATGATCATAGCCCCAGCATGGGGTGGTTGGGGCATAGCTTTCTGGCTGGAACCGACGATAGCTGTTTGCGTGAGGGGCAAACAGAATTTGCATATCCCGCATGGTCTCCAGCATCCCACCTATGGCCTGTTGTAAAGGCGCATTGGCCTGCTCTGGCTCGCCTTGCTCGCCTGATTTGCCCGTTTTGCCTGCATCAAAGATATTGCGCCCCTCTTCATCCAGCAGGCTCATATGCACATGAAAGCCATTGCCGGTGCTATGGGCATAGGGTTTGGCCATGAAGGTGGCATCAAAGCCATGTTTGCGTGCCACATGGCGCACAACCCGCTTGAATAATATACAATGATCGGCGGCTTGCAGCGCGCTTGGCACATGCAGCAAATTCATTTCGAACTGGCCGGGGCCAAATTCGGAAATGGTTGTTTCCGCTGGAATATTCTGCGCCTTGCAGGCTGCATAAATGTCTGCCAAAACCGGCTCGAAACTGGCAATCACGTCCATATTATAGACTTGACTGTCCGTCAGCCGGTCTGTTTGTCCGGGAATGATTGGGCCTTGCGGGTGGCCGGTTTGGGTGGTGTTGCGATCAATCAGGTAAAATTCCAGCTCGGTGGCCACCACCGGGGTGAGTTTGAGGTCAGCAAAGCGTTCTGTCATCCTTTCCAAAACGCCTCTTGTGTCATAGCCACAGGGATTGCCGGTCTCGATCTCTGCCATGGTGACCAACACTTGCGCCGTTGGCTCGCATGCCCATGGCACACGGCTCAAGGTGCCGGGCACTGGCAGACAAATGCCATCCGGGTCGCCTTTTTCCAATGCAATGCCCACCGCTGGCACATCATCGCCCCAGATATCGAGCGCTGCGGTGGAGCGCGGCATACGCACGCCCCCCTCTGCCAGTTTGGTCAGCGCCTCGACAGGCAGCCATTTGCCCATCAAGGGACCACAAAAACGCGGCAGCAGGATTTCGACTTTGACGATATCAGGATTTGCCGCCAGAAAAGCCTCGGCTTCTGCTTTGAACTGGTCTGCCAAATTTGGCTCTCTCTTGGTGGCGAGCATTGTATCCTCGTTTGTTATGACGCCCTTGATGGGTGTTCAGTCTTTTATGATGATGTCAGTTTACGATCCGGGAATTGCGATGCATAGAGGCAAATCAGATCCAGCGCCAAGGTGGCAGCAGCCAAAGCTGTGACTTCTCCCACATCATAGGCGGGGGAGACTTCGACCACATCCATGGCCTTGATATTGAGGCCTTGAAGGCCGCGAATGATGGCGCGGACATCGCCGGTATGCATTCCGCCGACCACGGGCGTCCCTGTTCCCGGTGCGAAAGCCGGGTCCAGTCCGTCAATGTCAAAGGTGATATAGGCGGGATGCTGGCCGACGATTGAACGAACGGCTTCGATTGTTGCTGTAACGCCCTTTTCGCGCACCCAGTCAGCACTGAAAATGTTAAAGCCATGGCTTTCGGGATTGTTGGTGCGGATGCCGATTTGGGCAGATTTTTCTGGCAGGATGACGCCTTCGCGCGCAGCATGATAAAACATGGTGCCATGGTCCAGCCTGTCGCCATTGTCGCGCCATGTATCGGAATGGGCGTCAAACTGAATGAGGGCCAGCGGGCCGTGCTGCTCTGCATGAGCCTTGATGGCGGGATAGGTGCAAAAATGATCACCGCCCAGCATCAGCGTTGCGACATCATGCTCGGCAATTTCCCGGATTTGCTCTTGCAGCCGATCGGCAATTTCTCGCGGATAGCCGGGATCAAATTGCAAATCGCCATAATCCACCACAGCGAGGCGCTCAAAAGGGTCAAAAGACCATCCCCATGCCCGGTCCCATGCCAGCATGGAAGAGGCTTGACGAATGGCGCGGGGGCCAAAGCGACAGCCTGGCCTGTTGGAGACGGAAATATCAAATGGCACCCCAAAGACAGCGACATCAGCGCCGGTCAAATCCTTGCTATATTGGCGGCGCATGAAAGACAGAATGCCTGCATAGGTCGCCTCGGCCAAGGTGCCATAGGGCGAGCGTCGGGTAATGGCCAGATCCGCCTCGCCATATTCATCATGAATTGGCGGCTCGTGCTCTTCTGCTTGGTCTTTGATGGTCTTTGTCTGTTTTGGTGTCTCAATCATTGGATTGTCCGCTTTTGCCGCTTTGGGCACGGTTTTCGCTTTAGGCTTCGGCAATCGCTGCCTGTTCCTCTCGCTTGCGTTTAAGCTCCTGATTTTTGGTCACGAGAGAGGCAATGATCACGCCTGTTGAGACGAGGATGACAAGGATGGTGGACAGAGCGTTGATTTCAGGGGTCACGCCCAGCCGCACCTGCGAATAAATCTTCATCGGCAAAGTGGTGGCACCGGGGCCGGAAGCAAAAGAGGCAATCACCAAATCATCCAAAGACAAGGTGAAGCTGAGAAGCCATGCAGAGAGCACCGCAGGCAAAATGATCGGCAAGGTCACCTGAAAGAAAGCCGAAAGGCGCGTGCAGCCCAGATCCAGCGCGGCTTCTTCCAAGGATTGATCAAAGGTAACAAGGCGCGAGGAGACGACCACCGCCGCATAGCACATGGAGAATGTCACATGGGCGATGATGATGGTCCAAAAGCCACGATCCAGCCCCATGGAGACAAAAAGCAACAACAGGGACAGACCAGTGATAACTTCCGGCATCACCAATGGCGCATAGATCATACCAGAGAAAAGCGTGCGGCCCGCAAAGCGCCCTGCCCTGACCAGTATCAGCGCGCCCATGGTGCCCAAAATGGTGGCAATGGAGGCTGAGACGAAGGCCACGCGCGCTGTGACCCAAGCTGCATCCATAAAGCCTTCATTCTGAAAGACTGCGCCATACCATTTGGTCGAAAAACCGCCCCAGACGGTGACCAATCTGCTTTCATTAAAAGAGAAGATGATCAACAGCAGGATGGGTAAATAGAGAAAAGCAAAGCCAAGGGTTAGCGATGTGACATTGAAGAGAGAAATGCGTCTCATTTGCCTGCCTCCGCATTGCGTTCCTGCATTTTCTGGAACATGACAATTGGCACGATCAGCAGCAGCAAGAGAATGACGGCCACAGCCGAGGAAACCGGCCAGTCACGGTTGGAGAAAAATTCCACCCAAAGAGTTTTGCCAATCATCAATGTGTTGGAGCCACCGAGCAAATCGGGAATGACAAATTCTCCAACCGCTGGAATGAAGACCAGAAAACAGCCTGCGATGATGCCGGGCATGGATAAGGGAATGGTGATAACCCAGAAGCTTTTTAATGGTGGGCATCCAAGGTCTTGGGCGGCTTCGAGCAAAGAGCCGTCCATTTTTTCCAAGGCGGCATAAAGCGGCAGGATCATGAAGGGCAGATAGGAATAGACAATGCCAATATAGACGGCGGCATCGGTATTGAGGATGGTCAGCGGCTCGTCAATGATACCAAGCGAGGTGAGCAGGAGATTGAGCAATCCTTCTTTTTTCAGGATGCCAATCCATGCATAGACGCGGATCAAGAAAGAGGTCCAAAATGGTAGGATGACCAACATTAGCAGCGTTGGTCGCCATTCATTGGGGGCACGGGCAATAGAATAGGCAATGGGATAGCCGATGATCAGCGTCAAAAGCGTTGAGATACTGGCGATTTTGAGGCTGGAGAGATAGGATTTCCAATATAAATCATCCTCTGTCAGCCAGATGTAATTTTCCAGATCAAAGGCGGCCATCATTGCCTTGAGCCCATCCCACCCCGCTGCCGGATCCCAAACGGGGATATAAGGGGGCTTGGCGATGGCAATATCAGAGAGCGAAATTTTCGCGACAATGAAGAAGGGAGCCAGAAAGAAAACAAGCAGCCATAGATAGGGAATAGCCACCAAAAGGCGCTTTCCCCATTTGCCGCTCAATGCCAGTGATGCCTTGTCCGTCTTCGCTGCCATTGCTCCTTACCTTTCCAGCAAGACGCCAGAGCCGGCGCGCCAATGGATGAAAACCTCATCCTCCCATGTGATGGGACGTTTGGAGAGATGCTGGACATTGGCTTCCTGACTTTTGATGATTTGACCATTTTCCAATTGCACATGATAGGTGGAAAAGGTGCCGGTATAGGCAATATCGAGCACTTTGCCTTTGACATAATTATGGGCGTCAAAGGGTTCTTCCTTGGTGATGCGGATTTTTTCTGGCCGGATGGCCAGCCATGCTTTGCTGTCTTTGTCAGGATGGGGGTCGTTGTTGCGCAGCCGGATGCGGATATCTTTTTGACCCTCCGCCCATGTGAGCAGGGTGATATCGTCTTCGCGCGTGCACCCCCCCGATGTGCGCCCTTCAATGATATTGATATCGCCCAGAAAACTGGCGCAATAGCGGCTGTTTGGATGTTCATAAATGTCAGAGGGAGTGGCCACCTGAACGATTTTGCCGTGATCCATCACCGCAATACGGCTGGCCACCGTCATGGCCTCTTCCTGATCATGGGTGACGATGACAAAGGTCATACCCAGTTTTTCCTGAATATCCATCAGTTCAAACTGGGTTTGCTCGCGCAATTTTCGGTCCAGAGCGCCCAAAGGCTCATCCAAAAGCAGCAATTTGGGCCGTTTTGCCAGTGAACGGGCCAAAGCTACGCGCTGGCGTTGGCCGCCGGACAATTGGTGAGGTTTGCGTTTGGCAAATTGCTCCAATTGCACAAGCGAGAGCATTTCCTCCACTCTGGCGGAGATTTCGCCTTTGGGGCGCTTTTCCTGTTTCAGACCAAAGGCAATATTTTGCTCCACACTCATATGCGGAAAGAGCGCATAGGACTGAAACATCATATTGACCGGGCGCTCATGAGGAGCAGAGGCACTTAACGGTTCCCCGCCCAAGGTAATGGCGCCTTTTGTGGGCGTTTCAAAGCCTGCAAGCATCCGCATCATGGTGGTTTTGCCGCAGCCCGATGGCCCCAAGAGAGCAAAAAATTCCCGCTCATAAATATTCAGCGTCAGATCATCAATCGCGGTGAAAGAACCATATTGTTTGGTGACATTTTCAAATTTCACCAAAGGATTTTCATCTGGTTTGTCCCAAGGGGCAAACACAGATGCAGGCTCTGCGGCAGGGGAAATGGTCATGATCGTCTCGCTATGGCTTGGCTTTGAAAGCCCAAAGGCAGCAACAAACCGGCGACAAAAGCCACCGATTTGCTTTCATCACTCGCGCTTTATTGACCGGACTTAATCGATGTCCAGGAACGGGTCACGATGCGCTGGGTTTTGGGCGGATAAGGCATGTGAACAAACAGCTTTTCTGCCGTTTTTTCATCTGGATAGACTGCCGGATCTTCCAGAACCGCTTTATCGAGCAAAGGTTGGGAGGCCTTGTTGCCATTGGCATAGACAACATAATTGGATGCCTTGGCGATGACTTCCGGGCGCATGATAAAGTCGAGGAATTTATGCGCCCCTTCGACATTTTTTGCATCTGCCGGAATGGCCATTTGGTCAAACCACATTTGCGCCCCTTCTTTGGGGATGATGTAATTGACCTCTACGCCATTGTTGGCTTCTGCGGCGCGGTCTCTTGCCTGAAAGACATCCCCTGACCAGCCAACCGCCAGACAAATATCGCCATTTGCCAGCGCATTGATATATTCCGAGCTATGGAATTTTTGCACATTTGGGCGTACTTTTGCCAAAAGATCGCTCGCGGCTTTCAAATCGGCCTTGTCATGGCTGTTGGGGTCTTTGCCCAGATACATCAGGGCAGTTGGGATCAATTCGGTTGGGGCATCGAGAATATGAATGCCGCAATCCTTGAATTTGGCGGCAATTTCGGGTTTGAAGATTATATCCCAGCTGTTGACGGGCTGATCGCCCAAGCGTTTTTTGGCCTCGCCAACATTATAGCCAATGCCCGTTGTGCCCCAAAGATAATTGATTGAATGCGCATTGCCGGCATCATATTTGGCCGTTTGGGCGGAGACCACATCCCACATATTTTTCAGATTGGCGAGTTTGGATTTATCCAGCTTCTGAAAGACACCAGCCTGAATTTGGCGCATCAAGAAAGTGCCGGTTGGCACCACCACATCATAGCCAGAGGAGCCAGCCAGCAATTTGGTTTCAAGCACTTCATTGGAATCAAAAACATCATAAACAACTTTTATGCCGGTTTCTGTCTCAAACTCCTTGATGACGCTTTCGTCGATATAATCAGACCAATTATAGACATGCAGTATTTTTTCATCCGCTTTGGCAACCACGCCTGTTGCCAATAAAGCAGCAGCGATGACACCAAAGCTGGTGCCAAGCTTCTTTGCTTTTTTATGCATATTTTTCTCCCCATTCCCCGGCCATTCCCCGGAATTCATAGTCAGTCAATGATTGCTTCGCGGCCTCTGGCGGACCTATTATCCTTTTATTTTGTAAAATTTGATCACAATTTTTTCGCCTTCGCAAGTCCCTTTCGATCAAATTGCCTTTCCTCTTTTGACGCAAGTCGCTATAACAAAGATATGAAACAAGAACAGCCCAGCCCCCAATCCTCGCCTTTGCAAGAGGATGCTCTTCCCAACACGACGCACGAGCGCATTTACCGTGCCTTGAAGGGCAAATTGCTGTTTGGGGGCTTTTTACCGGGCAAAGCCGTCACCTTGCGCGGATTGGCAGACGACTTAAATGTCAGCCCCATGCCTGTGCGTGAGGCGGTTCGTCGCCTGATTGCCGAGGGCGCTCTTGAAACCCATGGCAATCGCCGGGTTTCCATCCCGCAAATGAGCGAACAAACTCACCGTGAAATTCTGCTGGCGCGCTCTTTGCTGGAGCCGGAACTTGCTGCAATGGCCCAGCCCTATGTGCGTTCAAAAGACATCAAGGATTTGATTGCAATCGATAAAGCCATTGATGTTTGTTTGGAAAATGGCGATGTTGAAGGCTATATGCGGGGCAATTATACTTTTCATTTTCGGCTTTATAATCTTGCCTCTTCTCATGTTATGAGCAGTCTGGTTGAAAGTCTTTGGATGCAATTTGGCCCTTTCATGCGCATGGTCTATGGCCGCCACGGCACTGCCAATTTGATTGATCATCACAAACAGGCCATTGACGCACTGCAAGCCAAGGATGCCCCTGCCCTTAGACGCGCAATCACAGAGGATATCCGTCAGGGCATGACCTTCATTGGCGATCAGATCCAGGCCTGACTTTGTGCGTCTTTGCATTTTGGCGGTTGACAATGCGCCAAATGTGATCACAAAATATATTGAAATGTGATCACAGATATTTGGCTTTGAAAGCTTGAAACACTCTTGCATCACATATGGTCAATCAAGCCTGCAAATCAGTTGGATCTCGCTATGAGCGCACCATCGAATGACAAAGATGCCACGATCAGGGACGCCTTGGGGGTTTTGCCTTCGACGCCTGAGGAAATGCGTGAATGGATGCGCCTGCGCCATATTGACGAAGTGGAATGTGTTGTGCCCGATTTTGTTGGCGTGGCGCGTGGCAAGGCGATGCCTGCGTCAAAATTTTCCGGCTTCAATCCGACTTATCTGCCCACTTCAATCTTTTTTCAGACCATCACCGGCAATTATATCGAAATGGATCATCGTGATGATTTCATGATGGAAAAAGATATTCAACTGGTGCCAGATCTCTCGACCTTGCGGGCTGTGCCATGGGCCAATGATCCGACCCTTCAGGTCATTCATGATCTCTATACGCTGGAAGGTGAGCCGGTCGAGTTGGCCCCACGTAATGTTTTGAAGCGGGTTTTGAAGCGCTTTGAAGACAAAGGCTGGAAGGCGGTTGTCGCGCCGGAGCTGGAATTTTATCTAACCAAGCGCAATACCAATCCAGACCATCCTCTTGAGCCACCCGTTGGGCGGTCCGGGCGGCAGTCGGTTGGACGGCAGGCCTATTCTATTGCCGCGGTTGATGAATATGATCGGGTGATTGAAGACATATATGATTTTGCCGAAGCGCAAGGTCTGGAAATTGATACCGTCATTCAGGAAGGCGGCGCAGCCCAGCTTGAGATCAATCTCATCCATGGCAATCCGCTTGATCTGGCCGATCAGATTTTTGTTTTCAAACGTCTGATCCGCGAAGCCGCTTTTCGCCATGATTGCTATGCCACATTCATGGCCAAACCGATGGATAATGAGCCGGGCAGTGCCATGCATATTCACCAAAGTCTGGTGGATGCAAAAAGCGGACGCAATGTTTTTTCCAACGAGGATGGCACGGCCAGTCAGATCTTTTATCATTTCCTTGGCGGGCAACAGGCTTATTTGCCCGATGCCATGAGCATTTTTGCCCCTTATGTGAACAGCTATCGGCGGCTTTTGGCAGGCGATTCCGCGCCCATCAATCTGGAATGGTCGATTGATAATCGCTCCGTTGGCTTGCGCATTCCCAATTCCAACGCCAAAAACCGGCGCATCGAAAACCGCCTTGTGGGGGCCGATGCCAATCCTTATTTGGCGATTGCGGCAAGTCTGGCTTGTGGGTTTCTTGGCATTGTCAATGAAGTCACGCCGCGCGATGAATTGAAAAGCCATGCCCATGATCAGGAATTTAGCCTTCCGCGCTCTTTGCATTTATCGTTGGAACGCTTGGCGGCCAATCATGATTTACACGAGCTGTTGGGGCCGGATTTTGTGACCATTTACAGCGAAATCAAACATCATGAATCGGAAGAATATATGCAGGTGATCAGCCCTTGGGAGCGTGAGCATCTTTTACTGACCGTCTAAAAATCAAACATCATAACAAGATAAAAGCCCCATTGAGGGCCCGTCATCGGCCTTTGGCCGTCAGGAAAGGAAACGTCTCATGAGCTTTATGGCAAACCTTCCTCCGACCGCAGAATTGCAAGAGAAAGATGCAGCTCATCATTTGCATCCCTTTACAGATACAGCGGCGCTGAATGCCAAAGGAACCCGGGTGATTTCCCACGCAGAAGGAGTTTATCTTTGGGATACGGATGGCAACAAAATGCTGGATGGAATGGCCGGGCTTTGGTGCGTCAATGTTGGCTATGGCCGTCAGGAAATTATTGATGCCGCCGCGCGAC
>JAOXSG010000162.1 GCA_025800105.1 Cohaesibacter sp.
AAAAATGGGCCTGGTCTGCCTGGAAAAACAACAAGGAGCAGATGGAAAACCTGCAACAAGCAGGGACAGTTGTTGAGTTCCCCAAGGTTGATTCCATCTGCCAACAAATCTTGGCGGTTGCGCGAAAAGATGCGAATGATATAGAACTGCAATACCGCAAACGGATTATCAACAATGAGGACCTGCCAGGCAGAGGTAAGCGTCAGAAGAAAGAAATTGATTCTGCCACTGCTGGCCCCTCTCAACCTGTGCCAGCCAGTGACACTTAAGCCGCGATCTTGGCTGAGTGTAAAGGGGCATCCAATTTACTTTGATCGCATCGTAGCCTTTGTCATTGTGGAGACCATCTGAGAGCCGGGGTTTTTGACTTTTTGTAGTTTGTCGGTGATACTGCCGACACGTCTCACCCTTTTGCTGGGAACCCTGTGGATGACCTTTTTGTGGTTGTTTGTTTTTGTGGGTTGGTTGTTTGGGTTGTGTTTTTGGTTTCTCCTCAAGGGTTCCCAGCCTGCCGCGCCAGTTTCCTAATATCGGAGTTCTGGGCTCACGACTGCCACTATCGTCACGATGCGCGCAGCACAGGAGCAAAAAAAAATGCTGGAAGCTTAGGAGTTGGAGGCTTAGCTGGAAGTTTTGGACCTGCCGGAAACTTTGATATGCATGTGCCTAGTAGTTGCCCTTATCCAAGTGTGAGCCCAATGACTGGTCCGT
>JAOXSG010000164.1 GCA_025800105.1 Cohaesibacter sp.
CTCTCGAAGACAGAGCAAAGATATGCCACTAATGAAAAGGAGTGCCTAGGAATTGTGTTCGGTTGTGAAAGGTTCAACCAGTACCTGGCTCGCAGAGAGAAGATTTCGGTGCAAACAGATCACAAGCCCCTTGAGTCAATATTCAAGAAGTCACTACTAGCAGCACCTTGTCGACTCCAGAGAATGCTGCTCAGGCTTCAGCGTTACAACCTGTCGGTCAGTTACAAACCAGGTTGTGAGATGCTTTTAGCTGACCACTTGTCAAGAGCTGCTCGGCAAGAAATGACAAAGCCAGAAGATTCATTTCAAGTGTTTTCCGTTGAGTTAGAGAAAACTAATCCTATGCAAGCATTGAAGTTGTCGCCAGAAAGACTGGAGCAATTACAACGCTGTACAGTACAAGATGCAGCTTTGCAAACCCTGAAGACGACAATCCTGTCCGGATGGCCTACACAGAAAGAGCAGGTGCCCATCAACATCAGAGAATTCTGGAACTATCGAGAAGAGCTTTCAGTACACAATGGGGTCCTGT
>JAOXSG010000169.1 GCA_025800105.1 Cohaesibacter sp.
TGGCGCTTAAGGCTGCGATGGCCACCGCGCCTGTCCTTCGTTTGCCGGACTTCGAACGCCAATTCGTTGTCACGACAGACGCGAGTGAAGTGGCGATTGGTGCTATTCTGGAACAGGACTTTGGGTCCGGCCTCCAGCCTATAGCATTTTCGAGCCGGAAGCTCAATCCCACAGAAATACGTTATTCAGCGTATGAAAGGGAACTCCTCGGGATTGTATGGGCGATTGGCCAATGGAAACATTACTTCCAAGGGCCATACCCCATAATTATACAAACAGACCATGCACCACTCCGGCATTTTCCAAGTCAGACTTCTGTAAACAGTAGAGTCTGGCGGTGGTTAGCAGTACTGCAAGGGTACAATGTGAACATCCGGCATATACCGGGAAAGAAGAACCCTGCAGATTCCCTAAGCCGTCAGCTCATTACTGATGCATTGGTGCGGAAATCTTCTGTTACTGATGCTAATGCAGAATATGTGCAGAGGCTGAGAGTGCCAGAGAACGCAACAAATGAGCAGATTCAAGATGCCTTATACAGATTATTCAATTCAAGCCCTCAAGGCAAAGACAGCCAAATCAAGCAGGTTCAGGGCCCTCAAGGCCAAACAGTTTTGTCAGAGCAAACCCCTCAAGGGTCAATTCTTTCAACAAATGAAGGTCAATGACCTCAAGGC
>JAOXSG010000175.1 GCA_025800105.1 Cohaesibacter sp.
CGTGTTTAAAGCAAAACATTTCTTATCAGTGAGAGCCTTTTTAAAACCCGTGACGGACAGGCACCCGTGAAAGAACTTTTTTTATGCACAAATGTTTGTTTTAGCTGAGTTCTTATTTGATTTTCGATTTCCATTCAAGAATTTCAGTTTATTCTGGCCGTTGCTTTGGGAACCGTTTGAAACGCATAGTTCAACTTTCCTGGCTTTCTCTCTGTATCAATCTTAGAAAAGAGCAAATAGATCGTTCAAAGGGACAGAGAGCATATTTATTTGTGAATGGAAGAAAGGAAGATGTCAAATTTAGCGGGATAAATTGCTTTGCAAGTTTGTTTGGGATCATACGCATTTGCCATTTTGATGAATGCGGATCACAAGCAAGAGAAAGATTCACGGCTTGTCTTGAGTTTTAATCGCAGTGTGTTTTGTCAATGAATTAGATTTGTACTTTAAGATTCACAGAACAGCCAGTCTCTTCAATTACAAACTTTCACCTTAAGAAAAACAATTCCGTAGCGACTGTGTTGTCCTGT
>JAOXSG010000178.1 GCA_025800105.1 Cohaesibacter sp.
GGTGTTGTTGCCATGGATTGCGAAGAGGCAGCAGCTGTTGGTGCTGGCAGCTTTTTTCCGGTGGCCGTGCCAAAGTACGACCCTCAAGCTGCCGCTGGAGTGCACAGCCTCGGCAAGCTTGTGCGAGCAAGCGTTGTAAGGCAGAACAAGCTCTTGGCCACGTTACGTTCGCTCACGCCGAAGCTTGCCACCTGCAAGACCAAAGTAAGTTTGATGGGAAGCGGCAAGCCAGCGACTTCCGCAGTGGCATTTTCTTCCAATCATGCTGTGGGTGGCGCTCGGGCACCGGGTGTAGCAGACAAGATTGGCGTGCAATTTGGGGTGGCCTACTCCCAACTTTCACTGTTGATAGGAGAGTCTGCCAAAGCCTTGGATGCAGTTCGCAAGGCATCAAACTGATTGAAACTTGCTAGCTGCAATGCAGTTGGCAGAGTCAGCAAGTTGCCCCAAGTGGCTTTGCACCTTTGATGTTTTGCGATGAGGAAATTGCACGTATTTGTCTTTTAGATCAGCAGGTATGAAGGAATATGAGAAAGTTCCAAGCCTCCACTTGTAATTGCTGAAGCAAATGTGCGCATGTTTAGCCTGCGCTTGAATATCTTCGTTTCACTATGCTTCCTGCGCATGTGCAATATAGGGTGGGCTTTTATATGGATGGTTCCTTCTCAAAGTCAGAAGCTTTGACCATCATCCGTGCCTGCACCTTTAAGGTTGTCATACAATTTGAAAGTGTAAGGAAATTTTGAGTCTGCCTGCCAGGCCTGCAACTGCAGCTAGGAGTAAGGCATCGTTTTTGGTACCTTTTCCGTACTTGTTCGGGTTGTTTTTGGGGGATCGATTTCATTATATATATATTCCCCAAAACATTTTGGCTCAAGGTGGACATTCCTCTTGGCTTACAAAAATTTCTTCCTAGCTTCATGTTGGCTTTCACTTGCAGTCACATGACATAACATTTTCAGCTTTTGGCGTTTGGTTTCTCAGTCACATGACACGTCAATTTTTTTCATTCACTTTCACGCAGTTTTGCATTGCACTTCCGTGGCCCGGGGCGCTCATGGATTTGACTCAGTTGGAAACTTTGTCAACTTCTCAGCTCCTGCATTTGTTGTGGTCTATTTGGTTTCTGTTGAATCGACGTTTGAACCCTATCAGTCAACCTTCGGCAGATTCACAACCCACTCAACCTTCATCATCCAGTGCACCATCCACATATTCCCCACCAC
>JAOXSG010000418.1 GCA_025800105.1 Cohaesibacter sp.
GGCTCACAATCTTTTCAAACAAATCAATGTGCGATTGAATGGCACGCTCATCAGCCCTCAAACAGATACCTATGCCTACAAGGCTTTCTTGGAAACATTGTTGAACTATGACAGAGACGATGGGGAAACGATCTTGAAGCCCCAAGGTTGGATCAATGGTCTAGGGAATTACGTTGTCAACTTGAGAGCCACCGATGCAGATGGAGTGAGCGGGGACACATTCAAGAATTTGACTAAGCCTCAACAAGATGCCATCACGACCCTGATCAATGAAACGAGGAAATATGCGGATGGAAAAGAAAAAGTGCTCATGTTCAAGCCCAGCTTGGACATCTTTCACTCTTCAAAGCCCATTGTACCTAGAGTGGAAATCAAGATGAGGTTCTTCTTTAACAGCCCAGACTTTTTCACGTGGGGCGTCCCCCTTTCAGCTGGAGCACACTTTTTGAGGTTGAAACCCGAGGACATTGACATGAAATTTCATCTGTGTCAATTGAGACTGAACGCCAGCGACTACAGAAACATCACAGACGAGATTCAAAGATTGAGGCAATGGGTGCCCTACCCTTTGGTGCGCAGTGAAATCAGAACCTTCAGCTTTGAAGGAAGCAGCACGTACTGGGAAGAAAACAATCTGTTTCAAGGACGTATCCCCGACAGATTGATTGTGGGGATATTGGACAG
>JAOXSG010000420.1 GCA_025800105.1 Cohaesibacter sp.
GGCTCACAATCTTTTCAAACAAATCAATGTGCGATTGAATGGCACGCTCATCAGCCCTCAAACAGATACCTATGCCTACAAGGCTTTCTTGGAAACATTGTTGAACTATGACAGAGACGATGGGGAAACGATCTTGAAGCCACAAGGTTGGATCAATGGACTGGGGAATTACGTTGCCAACTTGAGATCCACCGATGTAGCTGGAGTGAGCGGCGACACATTCAAGAATTTGCCTAAGCCTCAACAAGAAGCCATCACGGCACTGATCAATGAAACGAGGAAATATGTGGATGGAAAAGAAAAAGTGCTCATGTTCAAACCTAGCTTGGACATCTTTCACTCTTCAAAACCCATTGTACCTAGAGTGGAAATCAAGATGAGGTTCTTCTTCAACACCCCAGACTTTTTCACGTGGGGCGTCCCCCTGTCAGCTGGAGCTCACTTTCTGAGATTGAAACCCGAGGACATTGACATGAAATTTCATCTGTGTCAATTGAGACTGAACGCCAGTGACTACAGAAACATCCGGACGAGATTCAACGACTGAGGCAATGGGTGCCCT
>JAOXSG010000203.1 GCA_025800105.1 Cohaesibacter sp.
AGTGCCTCTGGAATGATCGCTACCAAAAGCAGAAAGGCGCAGCCTATCAAAGTTCCTACTCGGCAGAAAGTCAACTCGATCCACAAATTTTTAAAGAAATCAAAGGAAGACACCATATCATCTAAAAGAAGACCCTACCCCAAAGTCAGGAGTGGAAGTAAAGCTAGGCAAAGCTACAAATTCCACTTCGAAAGGTAGGGCTCCAAAAGACGTCAAGCTTCGGTTTGACCAAAAAAGAAATTTGAAGTTAGATAACGCTTTTGCCATTGATCCTATACAAAGAGTGTCAGCTTCAGGTCAGGATAGTAAGTTGTCACCTAGCGACCCCATCGAAGAGGTATCGGATGGGGAAATTGTACGACCCAACGAATCTCAACAAGGACCTTGTAACCAGAACCTACAAGCTATGCAACATGAAGCACCAGATGTTGTCTCACTTGGTGAAAAAGAAAAAGAAAAAGAAATCACTGCCAAGCTGGTTGGGGCTGAAGTGACCTCTTCCAAGCTCAGAAAACGACTGAAACAATCTTTTCCTCCTGAGCGCTTTCTTGCTGAATCACATGAATCACATGAAGAGTTGAAAGGCAAAGATTTGAAATCCAGGAGAG
>JAOXSG010000227.1 GCA_025800105.1 Cohaesibacter sp.
GCCAATGCAAAGATGATCTTCCTATTGAGGCAATTGAACGCCTTGAGGATGTCACATACCACACCTGAAATCACCCCTTGAGAGTCATACGCAAACTGTATGCGGTCCAAAAGCGTCGCCCAATGGACAGTGGTCGGGGTATTAAGACCAACGAAGGGAAGAAACTTAGGTGGCACCCTGTTCAAAATCTGTTTGGTCCTGACCCTCGCATAGACTCTGTAAAGCATGGACGCCACAGAAATGGGACGTACTTCCTTCCAGCTCAAAGAACCTTCGATTTTTGGTAATAGAATCACCCACGTTTTGGTCATGAGCGATGGCCAGCGACCATGAGCTTCTGCATGAGAAAATATCTTACGTAAAAGCAAGAACGATGAACAAGGGACAAGGCGCAGCTCCCCGATGGCCCAGCCATCTGCTCCACGCATAGACTGTTTCTTTGCGCTGCAAAGTGCCGCGCTCCAATCAGTAAAGGAAAGTTCATTGAAATCCATAGGTTGCCAACTGGGCAAGGTCTGAAGCCAACGCTGAAATTCCGCAGATGGTTCGTCCTCTTCATCATCTCTTTGCCAGTATTGGTTCCACCCTTTGAAAAATT
>JAOXSG010000233.1 GCA_025800105.1 Cohaesibacter sp.
GTCGTGCAGAGTTTTTCCCGCATACTTCACAACCAGCCGGTCGATCAGAGCGCGCGTGACGTTTTGGACGAGGAAATTGTTGGCGTGCCCTTCAGACAAGTCGATGTTGAAGAGCAGTGAGAGCGAGCCAGGCACGAGGACATCATTCACATTCAGCTTGGGCACTGAAACATACAGGCTCGCGCCGGGGCTGGCTTCGTTACGATCAAAGGTGATGCGCTTGACAGCGCGCTCGGCTTTCCTTGCGCCGAGATTTTTCTCGTTGTGCGTTGGCCGAAGGTTTGCTTGCACCACAGACATCTTTATAATACGCAGCATAATTAAATGTTAAATTGAAAATATAATCAAAAAATATTAAAACGCAATGGCGGAAGGCGGTTTTGACAACCCTGTTTATGACCCGAACGATCCGAGTTTGGATGACCGCGATGAAGAAATGACGATGGTGACCAAGACCCCAACGAAACAACTCATTTTTGGCCGGGCTCCGCATCCACACCAGGGCCTTCTGGTGAAGAAATTCCAATGCAAACGATGCAGCACGAAAAGAGCGGGCTGCCTGACACATCCTATGTTGAAACCCCTTCGTTAGAGGACTTAAATCAAAATGACCAACCAGCGAGGCTTGAAAGGGCAAAAGAATTAATAAAAAAGAAGT
>JAOXSG010000243.1 GCA_025800105.1 Cohaesibacter sp.
TTCTACTGTCTTTACTGGAAGTCACCGCATTTTGCCACAAAAACCCGCCATTTGTTCAAAACAGCAGGCAAAGCGTGATATTTGCGTAACAGCCAACAAATCACCTACCTCACTGATCATGGTTCAAATAGCCAACAAAGGGCACCTCACGATAGGCATGGCCCTTATCCATCCCATAGCCGACAACAAATTCATCAGGGCAGTCAAAGCCCACATAATCACCTTCAATCTCGGCAACACGTTTGCCCGGCTTATCCAGCAAAACCGCAACATCTGCACGCCGCGCCCCACGCTCTTTCAGCAGATTTTTGGCAAAAGCAAGCGTCCGGCCAGATTCCAGAATGTCATCAATCAGCAAGACATCGCGCCCATCGACCAATGTCTCAACATCGCGCACAACACGCACGGTCCCGGTTGACTTGGTATCCCTGCCATAAGAAGACAGAGACATGAACTCCACTTCCAGGGGCACACCGGCCCGATAAAGCGCCCGCAGCAAA
>JAOXSG010000427.1 GCA_025800105.1 Cohaesibacter sp.
CCGTTGGCGATGGTTTTGCCAAAATCCTCAGCACCATGGGATATGATAGTGGTCAGATTACTTTCGGGCGCTATTTTTTCCATATGTTGCTTTTGATGCCGATTGTTTTGGTGAAATACGGGCCAAAAGGGTGTTTTCCAAAGGGCATCAAGGCGCACACCGTCCGCTCCCTTACGTTAATCATTTCAACATTCTGCTTTTTCTCTGCCTTGCAAACCGTACCGCTGGCAGATGCACTCTCACTCGCCTTTGTCGCCCCCTTGGTTGTCACAGCATTGAGCATGCCGATACTGGGTGAGAAAGTCGGCATTCACAGATGGCTCGCCGTTCTAGTTGGTTTCGTTGGCGCAATGATTATCATTCAACCGGGATCAGGTGTCTTTCAATGGCAAGCTTTATATGCGTTGGGGGCAGGCTCTTTATTTGGCGTTTATATTGTTCTGACCCGTAAAACCGCAGGCGACAATCCCCCTTTGGTCACCTTGATGTATCAGGGGATTTTGGGTGTGATTACGCTTGCAATACTTGCTTATCTTAACTGGCAAACGCCCACATG
>JAOXSG010000273.1 GCA_025800105.1 Cohaesibacter sp.
ACGAACAAGTCGTTGCCCATGGGAGATGGACATCAATGTGGATTGCGCTTCCTGCGAACGGATGTTTGATCCGAAATGCTCTAGCAGCAGATTACACAGTTGAGCCCAATCTCTGGGCGAATGTCGGTGTCTTCTTTCGTATCCAATGTACCACTCATGCGCGGACTCACGCAAGAGGGTCACTGCATACGAGACTTGTTGGACGTCACTACCTCCCATGAAGGATAGGTAGTGACGCACCAAGGATGTCCATGTATGGACATCCTCCGTGCTGCGCCCAAAAAAGCATGGAGGCTCTTTAGGCTTCCAATGCATTGTGGCAAAAATTTGGGGAGGGGACGCGGCGGTGGTGGGATGGGTCAAACGCGACAATCCCGGGGCGCTCCCACCATTCCCTGACTGGGAGGGGGTACTCGCCACCGAGATTGGGGATGCAGGGAGAACTCCAGATTCTTCAACCTGCTGAGGGGAAGGTGACGGGGTGACCAAATCAATTACAGAAGGGGAAGGGTTTGTCATGCCAGATTTTGAAACTTCTGCTACATTT
>JAOXSG010000280.1 GCA_025800105.1 Cohaesibacter sp.
AAAGTGGGACACAATCCGCCAAAATGCAGCCGAAGCACTGGCAAAGGCACGCTCTCTATAAAGTGACAGGAGAGGGGGGATGCCCTCCTCGTCATAGGGAAGGCACAGCAGATTTTGGCATCCGCGCACCAAAATGGCGCAAGATTTCGGCTGACAGCCTTTGCCCGGCATTGACGCAGGCAATAGGGTCCTGACCTAATAATCTAGCCCCAAGATAACCGGCATTAAAAGCATCACCAGCACCGGTCGTATCACAGATATTTGATACAGCAGGCGTATCAATGAAGCGCGTTTGCCCGCCAATATGGCAAGCAACAGCCTGATCACCATTTTTGACGATAATTTCGCCAATTCCCGCTGACCGTAGCCGCTCAATGGTGGCAATGGGCGAGGAATCGCCCCAATGTTTTTGTTCATCATCAAAACTGGGCAAAGCAATATCGGTGATAGAAAAGATCTCGCGCAAGGTTTCTTGGATCTCTTCAAGAGAGGACCATAATGTCGGACGGATATTGGGATCAAAAGATACAATCGCCC
>JAOXSG010000287.1 GCA_025800105.1 Cohaesibacter sp.
GTCGTGAGTCCGGTCGACAACGTCGCTCGCTGTCTTTCCCCTAGACAGCACGTTCCGCGGTCACCTGCACTTGTGATCCGACGGAGCTGGCTTCAAGTCCTGCCCACACAGAACGTCCGCGATTCGCCTGGAACTGAACGCAAAGCTCCGAAACCAGATGTTGTAGATGCCCAGGCGAGGTGGGCCCGTGAAGCTCCTGTCGGAATCCGCAATCGCTTGCTGCGTGCGGTGGCGCGTACGTGCTGTTTTCCCCAGCACACAATTCCGTCAAAACCAGTCCTCGGACGGTACTGGTTCGGGTTGTCTTCTTGTACTGCACTGAGGCACGGCGCCTCTAGGGTCAGCGTCGAGGTTGAAGACCGGATGTTCGTTCGCACAAGGCGCTTCTCGGTATCGACCGATGCAAGCGCTCGAAACAAGGCACAGGTTGCAACTCTCAAACGGATTACATACAAGAATGAAACGTCCGACCATATATGTTTGTCCCGGCAGTTTTCCCGGCGAACTGCCCGCTCATTCAAGTTCAATTATTCGAATCC
>JAOXSG010000303.1 GCA_025800105.1 Cohaesibacter sp.
CGGAGACCTTCCCCGTGCGATCTTGGCGACAATTTTGTATTGAAAAATACAACTTCGCGCTCCGGCTATCTCCCAAAATGTCACGAAGTGCTGCGCCTGCCACGGAAAGTCACACTCCACCTTCACCAAATACTGCGCCTGGCACGAAAACTCACTCACACGATTGATCCGCATCACATATGAAAGCTGTCATTTACAATGCGCGGAGCATCAAGAGTCACCCTCCAACTTCACCAAATATTGCGCCTGCCACGCAAAATGAATGTCATCCGTGACCTCACGGCTATCACCCAAAATGTCATGATTGATCCGGGTGCCATTTGAAACGTCATGTACAATGCGCGGAGCAAGCAAAGTCAACCTCGAACCGCACCAACTACGGCGCCTGCCACGCAAAATGAATCTCATGGTTGATCCGTGTCACATATGCAACGTCATTTACAGTGCGCGAAACAACAGGAGTCACCCTCCAACTTCACCAAATACTGCGCCTGCCACGCAAGATGAATCGCATCAGTGGTCCGCATCACATATGAAACGTCATTTACAATGCGCGCAGCAACAAGAGTCATCCTCCAACTTCACCAAATACTGCGCCTGCCACGCAAAAAAATCTCATGATTGACCCGCATCACATATGAAACGTTTTTTACAATGCGCGGAGCAAC
>JAOXSG010000311.1 GCA_025800105.1 Cohaesibacter sp.
CTTGCACGGTGGTGGATTGGAACCTCCTTTTATACATGCAATCCATGGAGGGAAGTCGTAGCCCAAGGCCTCATCCAGGAGGCCATGGGTTCTTATCTTGTGGAGGGGCTTTGCAAATATGGACAAAGACTGTGGCAGGCAAGGGCGGCAGAGGAAATTCCTACCGCAGCGTAATAGGATTCCGCCGCAAGCGACTATTTCACGAGGCTTGGCTGGACAGAGCGCGCGTCCCGCCGCTTTTTAGTGTTTGAGCAGCACACGGGCAAAAAATTCCTACCGCAGCGCCGTAGGATTTTTTGTGCCGGTGACTTTTTCAGGTGGGGGGGGCCATGTAGGGAGCAGAGCGCAGGCAAAAATCCTATCGTGGTGCAAGGATTTTGGGGCTTCAGGAGAGCTGGCTACACAGAACGCGATTCCAACCGCGGCGTAATAAGGATCTTAGGTCTGGCGGATTTTTTCAGGAGGCTTAGCTGCGCAGAACGCGGGTCCTGGCTTCTTTCCTGTGGTGGGGGGTGCTTTGCAGAGCGTGAGCAGGGCACAGGCAAAAAATTCCTACCGCGGCATAATAGGATTTTGGTGCTAGCGGCTTCTTCAGGAGCGGCTTCTTCTAGATACTTTTCGGCGTGAGCAGGCCAAAGATTCCTGCCGCTGCCTGGGGCAATATAATTAAAACATTGAGGATTTAGAAATGTGCTCCGAGAGTCTCGGTGCTGGAAAAATTTCTTACAGCTCTCGTGCCCATCAAGAAATCTGCGAGAGTCTGGCAGCTTTGGGAAAGTTTCTTATTATAAGGTTTGACCGTATGCTGAGGAGGTGATTGAATATCCCAATCATTATCTGAGAATATGACTGCATGCCTAGGGTTATGCCATCTATACTGTAGTATTGGTGGGTACCAAGACATAATGTTGCCTTGAACTCAATAATTGGTTTAAAACCCGCCACCACAAGACTAAACAAGTCAAAAGGCACTGCATATCTGCAAAAAACACCTCAACAATCGGAAACAAAATTCCATGACATACCCTTCAATAATCATCACAACATCAAACAAAATG
>JAOXSG010000327.1 GCA_025800105.1 Cohaesibacter sp.
AAAACGGCATATTTTGGTCTTAATGCTATGCGGTAGTTTGAACGTGAATTAATAATAGATAACAATTTCGCATAGCATTAAAGGTCGGTACACACTAGGCGACAAGTCGCTGCAACACGTCGCGGCGACACATCGTTGCGACAAATCGCTTCGTGTGTACTTGAGAAATTTTGTGAAAATCTTTGTCGCTGCAACAGAATTTTGTCGCTGCAACCAGTCGCACAAATTCAAACTGGTTTGATTTTCTGCGACTTGTTGCGGCGACAAAATGATTGAAATTAGTGTTATCGCAGCGTTTCGCAGCGTGTGAACACTTCTGCAAAACGTCGCTGCAACAAAAACATTAATCAACCAATGAAAGAGCAACATTCATTATCCCATGATCCTTTTATGACCCTTTCAAGATGGCGAGTTAACATGTGGAAGACAAATCGGAGCAATCTGAGGATTCTTCTTCCAGTTCAGCATGGAACGTGACCACCACAAAGATGTTAATTCAGTTTTATAAAGAGAACAGAATACTGTGGCACAAAGGTCATAAAGACTAT
>JAOXSG010000329.1 GCA_025800105.1 Cohaesibacter sp.
CTTTCTCTTCAAGAACTGCATTCAGCATGTGGTGCATTTTACTGGAACAGGACGCTTCTCTGCTTGCGCTTCAGGTGCTGCGTTGGTGGACATACTCTGCTCCATGCGAGAAGGACGCATCTTACCAGGAGGAGTTATGGTCACAGTTGCAAGGAAGAGTGGTGGACTTGAATGCTTTATCAAGCGACGCAGGAACAATCAACAAAATACTCGCGGCTCACTGGGGTGCTTTGGCCTGGGAACAAATTGCTCGACTGCAGCACTTACGAGTTCAACTTGAGGCAAAGCGTGCAAAACGCACTGTGTTCTATTCTCAGGCCATCGATCTTCCTGCCGGTCCTGGAACCTTTTCAGAGGAAGATGCAAAGAGCGCATTGAAGGTTGTCAACATGACCAAGACGAATTATTTGATGGGAATGTGTCCGTTGTTCATCGGCATGGAAGTGCGCTTGTCCTGCGTGGTTCAAGAGCCTTTGTTGACACGGGAAGTTCCAGGAATTATTCGTCGCATTGCTTTGCATCCCAAGGAAGTC
>JAOXSG010000151.1 GCA_025800105.1 Cohaesibacter sp.
GCTACCAGCTCCGGGATGGATGGGGACCCCTGCCGCCCCTTCTTCCAATGCCCAGATAACTTCCTTTGGTGGCACCTTGGCCTTCTTGGCCGGCTGCACCACTGTTGGAGTGAGGCCCGTTTCGATTGCCTGCTTCTTCTGGAGTAATCTATGTTCTTCATGAATAGGTAGCATGCCAAACTTCTTCGAGAACCAGCGAAGGGTATCCCAACATAGTTGAAGTTTGTGTGGTGTAACCTCCTGAGCGCGGAGGCGATTGAGAAAGTCTCTGACATCTGATTCCTCCCATGGGATAGGAACCCCCCATTTGCACATCTGTTCCAATACCAAACACCTCTGGCGAAGTGTCCGAAATCTGGTATCACCAAGGAGGTCATGAAATTCTTGTTCCTCATGGTCTCCTCTCAGGGGAGCCAGGTGGGGAATGTCCCCAGCATGTGGAATCAAGTGGGAGAGGAGTCTCTCTGCCCATTTCCGTCGGAGGTGGTTCTCCAGGACCTTCTGATTAATAGGGCCAAGTTCCTTGATCCTGGAGGGTTTCCAATGTCGCCGCTTCACCAGCTTG
>JAOXSG010000347.1 GCA_025800105.1 Cohaesibacter sp.
TCTTCTTAAAGGTGACGCTCTCCGTCATTGGTGTTGTAATGTTTGCCATGACAGCACGTTTGTCTTCTGCATTCCCATGTGGTTTGTCGAAGACATAAGGAATCTGTCTTTGGCTGTGGGTTCCCAAAGATGGTACCTCAACCAGTAGCACAAAGGGTCCCAGTTGCTCAGAGTGAGGGAAACTGATGGTTTCTTTAACAAACAAGATCAGACTCAATTTATACCGATCTCGATCCCCCAATGACCCAGAAACAGAGCTGTTATCGTAATCGTCCAACTTCAAACTTCAGACCCAAACATTGAAAACTTGAGGTCCAATTGGGGCAGGCTTTGTGGGGTAGAAACATTGGCCATTTCCTGCCCCACAAAACCTGTCATCTAAACAACCACATTTCACTAAACTTAACGACTATTATTGTTTGAGGTGGGTTCTGTATGCATTACAATTTTGAGATTTTACGAGATATTTTGAGATGTTTTGAGTTCTTTTGAGATGTTTTGAGTTATACTGAGTTGTAATGAGATTAAATGAGATTTTTTGAGATTTTCATTGAAATCAGTTAGGCATCAGTCAGTGTTCTTCAAGCAAACCTGAAAATGCAAAACATGTGTCAAAACAAAGTCAATTTTCAAAAAACATCTTGGTGTTTGATTTTGTTTGCACAAAAATGAGTTTATGATGATGTTCATGATGATGTCTTAAATGATGATGATGATGATGATGATGATGTTCATGATGGTGATGATGA
>JAOXSG010000363.1 GCA_025800105.1 Cohaesibacter sp.
CCTTCTGGCCTCTCCTCGACAGGTGTCTCAACGGGTTCCTCTGGGACATCGGGCAAGGCCCACCATCCAGCCTTGGCTTTCGCCGCCGGCGCCGTGGCGCGGGACTTGGGCGCCTTGGCCGATGGCGCCGACCGCAGCTCCTTGGACTCCTCGCCGTCCTCACCGAAGAGCTCCGCCATCTCAGCATCCTGAAAATTCCACGATGTTTTCGCATCTTTTTCAAGAGCATCTTCAATGATGTGGTTTCTTTCGAAAATTCTTTTACCCAAAAAGTTCTCTTATTCTTGTTTACATGGGGCTCCGCTTCTTACTGCTTTCATTTCCAAGGCCCTGTCCGAACATATGTTCAATTTGCAAAAGGATTATTTTTCTGCAAAGGTATCTAGCGCGAGGCCCATTCAGTCGCTCCAGGTTGGCGAGGAACTGGCTACTTATTGTTGTTTTGGCCATGCGGTATGGTTGGTATGTGCTCTCCGTATCTAGCGCGGATCTAGCGCGAAACTAGCGCCAGTGAAGCGTTTTTTTCGGCCTGCATTTTCCAAAATGTTTCTGCTCATGTACTCCCCAAGTAAAAGTGCTTCCCCCGCAACAAAGGAACGCGCTACTTTTCTACACAAAGGTATGCAGGTGGATGGGTCTGTTGCAGAAAAAAATAGTTGAGCCATCTATAAGCCAATGATACAATGACATACTCAAGTTGCGGGCTCATTTGATAACCTTGACATGAACTTTACTCATTGCATTAGCATACATGATACAAAAAGTCTAGCGCCAGACTAGCGCAAAACTA
>JAOXSG010000369.1 GCA_025800105.1 Cohaesibacter sp.
AACTTCCAACTGGGCCTGCCACCAAAAAAATCACGAGTTCCCAGATTGCAGTTGTAGCCCTGTCGCCCTCCAACTGGGCCTGCCACCAAAAATCTCGAGTTTCCAGATTGCCGTGGCAGCCCTGTCGCCTTCCAACTGGGCTTGGCACCAAACAAAATTTAGAGTAGTAGGCCAGCCGCCTTCCAACTGAACATTCTAACTGGGCTGAGGAAGCAGCAAACCTCTTCTTTCCAGCAACACATTGTCGAGAGAAGACACAGATCCGCCTGACCTGCAATCTCAAATTAAAAACTTGGAAGGCTCAAGGATTCTCACCTGAAACAAACTGAAAATCATGGTAAATGCACGAATTCTTGCACCAAATGCAGAAAAACACGTCCAGATATCTTGCAAACTTGGCTCGTCAAGATGTCTTGAAAATTTTGCTCGTCCAGAGCTCTGGAAAAATTCGGCTCCTCAAGATGTCTTGAAGATGTCATGAAAAATACGGCTCTTCAATTTTTTTTTGCTCCTGTGCTGCGCGCATCGTGACGATAGTGGCATCCCAGAACTCCGATATTAGGAAACTGGCACGGCGGGCTGGGAACCCCATGGGAGAAGCCAAACAAACAAAACAGCCAAAACAAACACAACACAAGACAACCACGGGGTTTACTACAAAAAGCCAAAAACCCCAGCTCTCAGATGGTCTCCACATGACAGACAGTTTCTGATTGGATCGGTGGCCTCTGTGATGCAGA
>JAOXSG010000376.1 GCA_025800105.1 Cohaesibacter sp.
GATATGGCGGAAATGCATGGCGCCATCACTGCGTTGCTATGGTAACACCAATGTCGGTCAAACCTATAGTTTTGAGAAAATTCACCAATGCCTATTAAATGGATAAAATGACTAAAATGACCAGGTGAAATGTAAAATACATGACGTCATCACTGCATTGCTATGGTAACACAGATGTCGGTCATAGCGGAGCTCCAGGCGGCGCAGCCGCCCGCGGAGCATCCTGAGTAAGAAAATATGGTAACCTATCGATGCGAGAAATTTTGGTCAAGGCTAGCGGGATGGCTCGCGGGCGCGTGCGCCTACGGCGTACGGCGCACGGCGCACGGCGTACGGCGTACGGCGTACGTCGTTCCAGATGACATTTTTACATGAAATAATGTTCGCTCAGCGCAACCTTGCTTGTTGGCTGTTTGAAAAGTCTTCTCAACCAGCGATACGATAGCGTGAAATTGAGTCTTGAACCGATTTCTTTGGTTAAAAGGACATGGAAATCCAGTGATAACTTCAATGGAGTTGTAAAATATTA
>JAOXSG010000382.1 GCA_025800105.1 Cohaesibacter sp.
TCTGCATCCTTCACGTCAATGTAATTTGGAAAGTGGTGCGTATCAGATCGGGTGGCCACAGTTGAATAGCTGGTCTCCTCGCCACGAATCACGCACATGGCGCAGGGTTGAAGTGACGTTTGTTTGTTTGAAATGCCTAGCACAAGAGCTTGCCGCTAGCATCCCCTTTAAAAAACAGCCAGTCCAAGGTACTGTCTGGTCATACTTCCGCCTGACCATCAAGCCAGACCTTGGAAACGGCATTGGCACTTGACACCCGGCGTTAACCAATGGCATTTGTAACCTGGCAATCTCGACAGCCCTGCTGATCGAAGAGCCAAGGAACACCATGCTCTGTTCTGTGACAAAAAACGGTCTCTCAGGGCGAGGTGGTTGCGGTGCTTGAGGCACCGGGAATCCAAACCTCCAGTGAGAATGCATAGGTTCAAAGTCCAGAAACAGAGGTTGAGGTCTCAATCAGTTCAGGCTCAAACCAAGCAACCCAACATGCTTCCCACCAGCGCGATTCCGCTTCCTGGTCTCACGATCCAACCAGTCAGTATAATTGTCGAAGCGATGCTTGTCGAAATGCCTCAGATATTTTCGGCATAGGCAGATGGAACAGCCCTTCCACCCTATGAAAAATGGTTGGAAATCAAACTGAAATTCTTCAACAGAAGATTCCACTACCAAGAAACGGCTCACATGTGGAGATCATCCTTCACTCGGCTTGTTGCAAGATCAGATTGGTGGAAACTCTTCAGTAACAGAACAGGGAGTCAGCAAGAAATTACAGATACTTGTGACCCTGTGGCAAATGAATCCAAATCCGCCGACCCGGGTCGGCGTGCAGAGTCTTCTTTTCTTATGTAGCATCCAAAATCTTGGTCGCATTTGCAAATCCAAAATCCCCAGTCCCCCAAACTCCAAAAATCTCCAAAATCCAAAATCCAAAATCCCCAAAATCCAAAATCCAAAATCCCCAAAATCCAAAATCCAAAATCCCCAAAATCCAAAATCCAAACTTTGCACATAAAGATCTGCTACATAATGTTCCAAAAATCCAAAATCCAAAATC
>JAOXSG010000390.1 GCA_025800105.1 Cohaesibacter sp.
AGAGGACGATTTTGGAAGAAATACATTCTGTACCATATTCTGGTCATTTGGGTTATCAGAAAACGCTCAAGCAAATACAAAAGACATTTTATTGGACAGACCTAGTTTGGGATGTTCTAGATTTTGATTTAGGCTGTCCAGTATGTCAGCAGGAAAAGAGCGTTACGAAATTATCTGCAGGTCTCTTAGAGCCTTTAACACTGCCCGAACAAAAATGGGCAGATGTTAGTATGGACTTTATCATGGGATTACCTAGATCTAGCAATGGGAACGATGGTATTCTGACGCTAGTAGACCGTGCTACAAAGATGGTACATTTAGTACCAGTGAAGTAAACCATTACTGCATCCGAGACAGCACAGGTCTACTGGACCAACATTGGGAGATTACATGGCTTACCTCGTTCCATAGTTAGTGATAGGGATCCCAGATTTGTATCCAAGTTTTGGCAGGGGCTCTGGAGTCTGCTAGGTACAAAATTGAGGATGTCCAGTGCCTACCACCCACAGACAGATGGACAAACGGAGGCGATGAATAGGGTGGTAGAGATGATTTTGAGGAACTTAATGCATGAGAG
>JAOXSG010000403.1 GCA_025800105.1 Cohaesibacter sp.
AGGAATGCAAAATAGAAACAATCCAGGATAAAGAAACACTAATAAAAGAAATAGACGAAATAGCAGTAGAAATGTTGAATGCCATCAGAGAAAGCGAGGAAAATTACAGAAAAGAGCAAGAACAAGCTAGAGTCAGAGAAGAACAATTAAGATCAAAAAGACAAACCAGCAGGTCTGACATTAACTTGTACCCCACGCTAGCCAATAGTACACCAATCAGAAACACCAACACAAGATCAGATCAACCAGGAGTACATTTCAACACAAACCCTGTTCATCATGTTTACGCAACTACATCGGACAGAGGTGAACAGTTCGAGCCACCAGAAAATGACTCAATATTACAAGGAGCAACTTCATCACCAGCAGACCAGTTCGCAACCAACGCAACCGACACAGCAGGTCGTAATGAACCGTGGAGATGAAACAACACCACAAACACAAGCTCAAACACAATCAATCACAGAACAGCAACCAGACCAACCGGTCACAATGGATTGCAAAATGACAATCCACCAAACCCGTCAGACCCCAGAGATGGTCTGACATGCTTCAGATGCAGAGAACAAGGCCA
>JAOXSG010000408.1 GCA_025800105.1 Cohaesibacter sp.
AACCATCTCAACCACTTCCACCGTGCGGGCATCGGTCACACGCAAGCCACCTTTAAACTCGCTCTCAATGCCAAGGCGTGCGAGCATGGTCTTGATTTGAGGGCCACCCCCATGCACCACAATCGGCTGAACGCCAGATTGTTTGAGCAAAACAATATCGCGGGCAAAGGCTTGGGATAGCATTTCATCGCCCATGGCATGACCGCCATATTTCACCACAACAGACTGACCGTCATAGCGCTGCATATAAGGCAAGGCTTCGGAAATGATTTTGGCACGGTTATGCGGTTTTTGGACTGGCTGATTTTCTGGCTCGGACATAGTCAAACTCAATGCTGAAAAGTAAGTCTCAGCTCTATAGACCCCAGCCCCCATAAATGCAATGGATTATAGGGTGGGGTGTATCTAATTCAGCATTTTATGCTGTTTTATGTAAGGGCAATCAAGGTGCCCTTTTTACAAACCTTCAGACAAAAGCAGCATTTCAGCCCGAATGCGGGCAATACCGATTTTCTTGTCCGATGAGGTCAGCAAAACTTCCGGGTGGGCAGCAGGACGTTTTTTCAAGCCAAGCTCCACTTTGCCAATGATTTTTTTCAAATCAGTCAGTTTGGTTTTGTCCACTTTGGTCAGGACCACCTGATAATTGACCGCAGCCTTGTCCAGCGTGTCCATCACTTCAATATCATTGGGCTTGAGCCCATGGCGGCTGTCAATCAGCACATAAACGCGGCGCAGATTGGGGCGACCACGCAAATAGTCGAGTATCAATTCATTCCAGGCCGCAACTTCCTTTTTGGAGGCGCGCGCATAGCCATAGCCCGGCATATCGCAAATCACCAAAGTGGGATCTTGCTCGGGGCGGAAAAAATTCAGCTCCTTGGTGCGGCCCGGTGTGTTGGAGGTCCGCGCAAGAGATTTGCGACCGGTAATAGCATTGAGCAGCGAGCTTTTGCCCACATTGGAGCGGCCAGCAAAGGCAATCTCGACCCCTTCAATCGGCGGCAATTGATGAAAGAATTTGGTGCCCCACATGAAATCCCAGCTTTGGGCAAAGAGCTTGCGGCCACGCTCCACCAAATCTGCTTCCAGCTCGGCCTCGCCAACAAGCGCTGCAAGGCTGCTCCGATCATCTTGATTGGCAGAAAAAGCAGGTAGATTGGGATCAGTCATCAAAGTCATCCAGTCTTAAAAGCCTCAAACAGGCAAAATTTATGGATCTTGGTTAGCCGGATTAAGCCCCGCTCGCAAGATCTATCTATCATTTGGCAAAATAGCAAAGCGTGAAACGCAAAAGCATGATATAAAAAAGGCGGCCCTTTGGCCGCCTTTTGTCTGGATCAAAGAGCCGCTTAATTGGCTGCGGACTTTTTGCCAAAGGTATCTTTGATATTTTTGAAGATCTCGATTGGCACGCCATGCTTTTTCATGATGGCCGCTTGCTGAAGGATCGACAATGTGTTGTTCCATGCCCAATAAATCACCAGACCTGCCGGGAAGGTTGCCAGCATGAAGGTAAAGATAATCGGCATCCAGTTGAAAATCATCGCCTGTGTTGGATCGGTCGGTGCCGGGTTCAACTTCATCTGAATGAACATGGTGATACCCATGATCAAAGGCCAGATGCCAAGGATCAGAATAGAGCCGAGAATTGGCACTGTGGTTGGATCCCATGGAATCAGCCCAAACAGATTGAACAGATTGGTCGGATCTGGCGCAGACAAATCCTGAATCCAGCCAAAGAAAGGCGCATGACGCATCTCGATGGTGATGAACAGAACTTTATAGAGCGAGAAGAAAACCGGAATCTGGATAAGGATCGGCAAACAGCCGGCAAGCGGATTGACCTTTTCCTGACGATACAATTCCATAATGGCTTTTTGCTGGGCCTGCTTGTCGTCGCCAAACTTTTCCTTGATCTCTTCCATCTTTGGCTGAAGCATTTTCATCTTCGACATGGACGCATAAGACTTGTTCGCCAATGGGAAGAAAACCAGCTTGACCAGAACGGTGATCAACAAAATAGCCACGCCAAAATTGCCAACCATGCCAAACAAGAAGTCAATGGCCCAGAACATCGGTTTGGTGATGAAATAGAACCAGCCCCAATCGATCAGCAGATCAAAGTTTTTGGCATTGGTGACGCTTTGCACCGCTTCCAGAACATGCACTTCCTTGGCACCGGCAAAGAGATTGGCTGTAAAGCTTGCTGTACTGCCAGCTGCAATGCCGACGGCATCGCCCAGATAATCGGATTGATAGGCAGGCTTGCCCGCGCGCTCGGAATAGCGGAAGGTTGGCTGGAAGCTCTGACCTTGCGGTGGAATAAGCGCGGTTGCCCAATATTTATCGGTAATGCCAATCCAGCCTTCAGAGACTTTGGCAGGCTTTTCCACTTTGGTATCAACAATGTCGCTATAATCGATTTCCTGCAAGCCATCATCGCCTGCAACACCAATCAAACCTTCATGCAGAATGTAAAGACCGGTTGTCTCTGGCTGTCCATGGCGAGACACCAAACCATAAGGAAACAGGGCAACGGCTTCGCCGGACTTGTTTTCAACGCTCTGTTCAACGCTGAACAGATAATTGGCATCCACGCTGATGGTGCGGGTAAAGACAAGACCTTCGCCATTATCCCATGTCAAAACCAGCGGGCTATCCTGCGTCAAAACAGCAGAATCTGGCGCCGTCCAAACGGTTTTGGCGGTTGGCAAGGACAATTTACGCGCGCTATCCACCCAGCCAAATTCGGCATAATAGGCTTTATCAGAGCCTGAAGGGGCCAACAGGGTAATGGTTGGGCTGTCCTTGGACAATTCTTCATGATAGGTGCGCAAATGCAAATCATCCAACCGCGCCCCGGTCAGATTGATACTGCCGGTCAGTTTAGGTGTTTCAATCTGCACACGGCTGGTCTGCGCCAGCACATCCTCCACCGTTTTGCCACTTGGCACAACGGCGCTTTCCGTGCCCGGAATGCTGGCTTGGCCTGCATCGGGGCTTGGCACTGTGCCGTCTTGCGGTGCGCCTGCGCTCTGGTTAGAGGCCTGAGCCGCCAGTTCTGCCTGACGAGCCTTTTCCTGTTCCATTTGCGGGCCCGCAATAAAATATTGCCACCCCAAAAGCACTAAAAAGGAAAGTGCAATTGCAAGGAAAAAGTTGCGATTATTTTCCATCGACTTATCTTTATCCCGTTATCCTGCCGCCCAAAAGGACGGTATGATCAATGCCATGATGCTGTTGTCGCGTTTCTTGCGCAGCACCATGCGTAAAACTCTCAAATAGTTCAAGCATCCTTTGTGTCAACCCGACCACTTTATGGCTTTTGGTTGCCACGACGCAGCTGTTTTGCGCCTTGCCCGACAGCCCCGCGAAAGTCTGCAACCATCTGATCAAAGCCCAGATGCAGAGCTGCCCGGCGACCAATCAGCACATAATCATGACCATCCATCATGATATGGGGGCCATGGAGGCGGGCCAATTCGCGTAGGCGACGCTTGATGCGATTGCGCACAACGGCATTGCCAACCTTTTTGGTGACCGTGAATCCCACACGCGCTGGGGCAGGATCATCTGGTTTGCGGCAGATCGCTTGAAGTACGAAACCGCGGCGAGGGATGCGCACACCCTTCGCCGCGGTTAAAAATTCGGCGCGTTTCTTTAAACGAAGCATAGCTCGCTCGCTTGGTTATGCGCCAGTCAGCATGAGCCCAGACACACAAAAACCGCCAAACCAAAAAGGCGGGCGGTTGATGTGCTAGTCTTAAGCTGAAAGACGCTTGCGTCCTTTTGCCCGGCGGCGTGCCAAGACCTGACGGCCATTTTTGGTTGCCATACGCGCCCGGAAGCCATGGCGGCGCTTGCGCACCAGTCGGCTTGGCTGATAAGTCCGTTTCATGGGCTTTTCCGCTTTCGCGGCCCCTTATTTGAATTTTTTCAAATCCCATCAGGTTCGATAAAAAACAGCGCCCCGCGAGGAGACGCAAAACACGAACCTGATACACTTGGCTCGGCTTATAAGGAGATGTGGCGGATGAGTCAATCTGCAATCCGCACCAAACGCAGATATTTCTATCCCCATCCCCCCTCTTTTCACTAACAAAAGGTTAAAATGGCCTCCTCAAAGACCAAAAGCCCCGATTTCCGCCATATCTCTTTCACAAGGCGCTCGCAAGCTCTGTCAGGGCGGTGAGGAGAATCACACCCGCCTTCACACAAGCGTGAGGGCCGTGTCAGGGCAGGATCAAATGACGGTGAGGTGGCCCACAAGCGCAGATTTTAGCGCTATATAGGGAGCAGAAATGATCCCGCACTAACAAGCGCTATGATCAAAATCACGCAAAAAGAGGCCCCATATGTCACCGCTAAAGCAAACAAAAAATCTGGCAATCGCGCTCTCTCCTCATAAAGACCAGACCCATCACGTAAAAGCATATATGGCTTTGGCTGTGATGGCCTCTTTGGCTGCAAGCCTCACACTGGTGCCATCATCGGCCAAAGCGGCCTCTCTTGCCAGCAGCTTTGCAGCAAAAGGCTCTGCCAGTCTCGATCATTCCGACTATTCAAACTTGCTCAAGCGATATGTGGTCAAAGGCTCTGACGGCTTGAATCGCGTCAATTATCGTGGGCTGAAAACACAGCACAAAGCCTTGAAAGCCTATCTTGATCGCATGCAGGGCGTGAAGGTCAAATCCCTGTCTTCCAACGCTGCCAAAGCCTTTTGGATCAATCTTTATAACGCCAAAACACTGGATGTGGTGCTGGATCGCTATCCGGTCAAATCCATCAAGGATATCAAGCTGGGCGGCGGCTTCTTTGGCTCTGGTCCATGGAAAAAGAAATTGGTCACAGTGGGCGGCAAACAGCTCTCGCTTGATGACATTGAGCATAAAATTGCCCGCAAAACATGGAAAGACCCCCGCCTTCATTATGGCTTTAATTGTGCCTCCATCGGCTGTCCCAATTTGCTTCCCGAGGCTTTTAAAGGCTCCACAATCAACAACCAGCTCAACAAGGCGGCCCGGGACTATATCAATCACCCCCGTGGCGTATCTGTGACGAAAAATGGCATTACCGCATCAAAAATCTATGATTGGTATGATGAGGATTTTGGCTCGAAAAAACAATTGATTGCCCATTGGCAACGCCATGCCGCCCCGCAACTCAAACAGGCATTAATCAAACAACAATCCATCAAGGGTTATGCTTACAACTGGTCTCTCAACGATGCCCGGTGATGACATGAACGAACAAGGCCC
>JAOXSG010000500.1 GCA_025800105.1 Cohaesibacter sp.
CATATGATGATCTGATGATTTCATAAGAGTCCAGAGCCAGCAGGCGAAGAGACACTCGGCAATTATTATTCCCAGGTTGGTTATTATTATGCCGAATATTAGATGATCGATTATTTCCCGCAAAAGTGACTGAGAATGGAGAAACATTGAATTCATGTTCTTTCGACTTTGGTAAGTTGTATGCCAACCGTTTAAAGTTACCCGATTTTTACAAACTTCGTGGGGAAATAGGAGTTATACACATGCACTAAGCGCGAAGCGAGCTCGGTTATAATTTATTCCTGGAGCCTGCGCAAAATTTTGTCTTCATCGCATTTTCCTTCCATTACGTGACATTACCCTAACCATATCCAAGTCTAGACGATGGGAAACCCACGTTATATAATTTTTCCTAAATTTATATATTTCGACCACAGGAGGATCGGTATTTTTGTGTTTTTATGCGAGAAGAAACAGTAATATATTCTGGTGGGAAATATACGAAGTCGCGAAATTCGCGCTTGGCTAAGC
>JAOXSG010000503.1 GCA_025800105.1 Cohaesibacter sp.
CCAGTCACTCCACAGAAGGACATTGCCAAACGGATCCAGGAGTTCCTTTTACACGGCACCCTTGACCAGCAACACCGTGAGAAGGCTGCCAATTTTCTTTTCGCACAATATGATGCCGCCGATTTCACACGCACTGGCCGCTGGTCCATGTGCGCCTACTGCAAGATATGGCATCCAAAACACCATATCTTACCGATGATTCCTGCGGCGGACATCGAGAACTGGCACATCAACCACCACAACTTATGCTATTCCTGCGTAAGTGCCTCCCTTGACAACCAGTTACTACATCCCGGAGATTGGCTACGTGCACATGTTGAACCATCACCAGATCACCAGATTGGAGCACATACCGACCTGCGCCCAGGCCAACCAAACCTTACCCAGACAGCCAATCGCCCATCCGTCCTACTCACGCTGGACCAAGAATACGAACCAGAACACTGGCTCCCACATTATTGGACGATAGCCCTTCCAGACACCACCGATGTCACTTATGACACATTTATCCTGCACACA
>JAOXSG010000507.1 GCA_025800105.1 Cohaesibacter sp.
CAAGTTGAATGTTGTGGTTGTCACGTCTCCAGTATCTGTTTCTGTTTGTTTTACGTTTGTGGCGTCGTCTACGATTGGATGAATTACGTATAGGTGTAGAATGATTGATAATGGTGCTAGAATGATCGGCCTGGATAAGTGAAGTGCAGGGTCTCTGTGGGGGGGAGGGGTCCAAGTGCCCTTAGGACGGAATGGGTTAGGCTTGGGTTGGGAGGGATGGTCATGAAAGTACTCAAGCAGTCGCATACGTCGGCTGAATTCGATAAAATCAGCTCTGACTTCAGTCCAGTCAACATTGCGTGGAGTGGGACAAAAGGAAAGACCCCTAGCAAGTAGTTGGGTTTCGTCGTGACTAAGAGTGGCATTGCTTAAATTGATGACAGCGTTAGTGTCAAGTTGAATGTTGTGGTTGTCACGTCTCCAGTATCTGTTTCTGTTTGTTTTACGTTTGTGGCGTCGTCTACGATTGGATGAATTACGTATAGGTGTAGAATGATTGATAATGGTGCTAGAATGATCGGCCTGGATAAGTG
>JAOXSG010000530.1 GCA_025800105.1 Cohaesibacter sp.
CCGCTGTCAAGCTCTCCCTGCCAGAAAGCAAATCCACCCGCTTCTCCTTCACGCCCCAAGACATTGTTATAGAGTTTGGCGATAAAAGCCTCATTGCTCGGATTGGTGCCATAAAGAGTTTGAAATTCAGTGGATGCCAAAAAGCCTTTGGCAACATCAATCAAACCAGTGCCATTATCTACCCGACCAATCCAGTATTTCAACCCGTCATTATCAGGATCGCGCGCAAAGGCTGCTTTATAAATACGATAAGCCTGCCCTGCATTACCGGCAATATCCAGCGCAAGGGTCCCGTCAGAAAAACTAAGCCGCTCAACATCTATCAAGGTATCAACACCTTGATCCTGAGTGGTCAAAAGATAAGATCCATCGCTTTGCTTGGTCATGGTAACAGAGCCACGCGCACCCTGAATAACGGCATAATCAATACCATCATTGCCTTCAAGACGATCGTTGCCAGCACCTCCCTCAAGGCGATCATTACCCAAGCCACCAATGAGCGTATCATTCCCACCACCCCCATTCAGTGCGTCGGCTCCAGCCCCACCGTCAAGTCGGTTGGCAGTTTCATTG
>JAOXSG010000562.1 GCA_025800105.1 Cohaesibacter sp.
TCGCTGCTGGTACCGATCAACTGACAGTAGTTTCCACACGGCATCTGCGTTCTGCATGAAACCAAGCTCTCCAGTCAAATGCACCTCCCAAAGTTCTTCTTTCCAAAAAGATCGAGCGCAAAAAGCGCAACCTACACGGCACCGAAGAGAATCATGTGCACCTTTCTCCCAATCCATCTTGGACTCACGCAAAAAGGTTGCGTAGTTGCTGACATACTGCCTGATTTCACTGCCAACGACCACATGCGGACACAAAGACTCCAACATAAGCATCGCGTTCCTGTACCGCTGCAAACCACCGTGCTTTTCATCAATGTGCTTGAGCAGGTCTTCACGATATTCGTGGTCGGCATCGCATAACAGACAAGGCTGAGGAGACATTTGGACGGCTTCCAGAGGCCAAACACGCAAATTTTCCTCGGTTCCAGCCCGAAACAATTTGTGCCGACTCTTAAAGCGATTGAAAGGGTTGTCTTCCTCTGACCAGCGATCTTCCCGTCTTCCGTCTGCATTGCTCGCCCTGGAGCCCCCAAACGTTTCAGCTTGCCGCCTCCGGCTTTCTTTCTCCTCTCTGCCATCCCATTCATCATCTTTCCGATTCCGTTTTCTTCCCTCCCGATTCTGTTCTCTTCCTTTCCGATTCTGTTCTCTTCCTTTCCGATTCTCTTCTCTTCCTTTCCGATTCTCTTCTCTTCCTTTCCGATTCTGTTCTCTTCCTTTCCGATTCTGTGTTCTTCCTTTCCGTCTCTTTGCAGCTGGATCAGCAGGCGGCCTCACCATTTCAAAATGTCTTCGTTTGCAAAAATGATTTTGGCGAAGAATAGCTCCCCTCACCAACGCAGCAAATGGCGAACGTTTAATCTTGCGCGAACGACTCCGATCCGTGCGATCCATCGTGTCCAGATCAACATGTCTGCTTGCGGCATCAACATGCAATACTTCCCGTAACAGCACCGGCAAACGCCGCATTGGTAACTCGCTCTGCACAGTCGCAACAGTCTCCACCTGCAGCTTCCCCTGCTGCCTGCGAAATTTTTCAAGAAAAATCAAGACCGGCCAAACTGCAGGCATGACGTCCACAGCGGTGACTCTGGTGTCATCGCACTTGTACCATTTGCCTCCCCTTCGCACAAAAGCCACGAAGTGCCCAGACTGAAATTGCACAAAGCCAGTAACGACATATGTGGCAAGCGAACTCACCTGCCGAGTCTTAACATAAACAATGCAACATATAAACATCCAGGCAAATCACCGTAGAAAAAAAAATAAGATTCGACGTGCCACTGCAAACCCTGCCTCCGAGGACCTATTAGAAGTGGCGATCGTTTCCTTCCAGTCAAGGACAGCATCAGTACGCGGCATGGTCAGCTGGAGTACCACCGCTTGCGACGAGGGCCACTCCGCCTTGAACGTTTCACGCATAATGTCACCAACACTGATCGCTCGCGTGGAAGCATCGTTTGGGAGATCCGACACAACATGCAAGCCATCGTCGCACAGTATCTTTTGTCCTACGTCCGCTCAACCAGACAAGAATCCAAACAAAATTAATATTACAAATTACACAGACAAGAATCCAACCAAAAATATACCTCCGGCACCACCGAATCCTATCACAAGAAAAAAAATGGCCTCCGACTTCATTGGACATCATGCAGGTTTCCAGGAGTTTAGCGCAGCAATCTCCCGCATCAGCGCTTCTCCAGGGCTCAAAAAGCCAAGCCCACGTCTTGTAGATCTGATTCAGGAGTCTGAAAGGTGCGACATAATCCCACTGCTTGCTACACATCCTATCAAACAGCTCTCGCAAAAGTTGTCTCAGCGGACCTCTGGCAGCTTCCGACCCCGACAACTCCTTCTGAAGCGGTGAACAATGCAACAAGCATTGCACGGTCGCGTTCAACCAGCAGCTGTTACCCAGATTGCACAACCCACACTGCCCAGACGGGACATCGAAACCGCCAGTGCCGAGCGGACGACTCCCATAGTCCAAGCAGAAGTGCTCGCCGAGCTTATCCATCCAGCTCGCATCGTGCTGCAACGCCAACTTCTCTATCGCTCGCTTATCCTCCACCAGGAGCTCGCAAGCTTTGAAGGCGGCATTGTATTTATCTTCTTGTCTCGCCCGTCGCAAGCGCCTTTGTTCTGTCTGGGACATACCAGAAAAATTTCCCAACAGCAAGAATTGGAAATGCAAACGCACAACGGCTTCAAAGCCTTCACTCCTGCGATCCACTAACTCCGCGCCACGAGGTTCCTGCAACTCACCACCAGCAGCACGAGGTCCAGATTGCAGTAACACTCGCGCATCGGACTCTGCAACTTTCCTCTCACTCCTGTATGGCCCAAAATGGTACTCCCCACCTCTCATGATTCTGGCTCGCCACTTATCACCACGCTGTTGCACATGAACCAATGGACGGTGCAGGGTTTCGTGCAATTCTCGCAGATTTTCTAA
>JAOXSG010000572.1 GCA_025800105.1 Cohaesibacter sp.
AGTGGTATCTCAGCCTTTCATTTAAAACTGTGTGTTTTGCAGACACCAAAACAGACAAAAGATAGACTAAACTGACAATCTAACTAACAAAAGTCTGACCGGAACAATCAACTTTTACGAGTCTTACAGCCAATAGCATGAGAGTTTAATTGACAAATCAGGCCAATAACCAGAGACATAAATACCATCCACTGACGATACAATATCACTTTTCAGTTAAATAAATACTGAGATTTACTCACTTAAAAGCCATGTCGTAAATTTTCGTTCGGAAATAAGTTCTGGCCAATCAGAAGAGCGAACGACGTTTTTCACGTGTGTGAAAAATCGTTAGTCCAATCAGAAACTGCGAACGATATTTTTTCACTGCATTGGATAGGATTCCCCATACCGCGGTCGTCAAGCCATAGCGCTCGCTTAGTAAGTTAGTGATTTCCAGAGATACAGTTTTTGTAAGGAGGAATTTGATTTATCAATCAAAATCAAGATATAATCGAAATCAAAATCGAAATCGATGTCAAGATATA
>JAOXSG010000590.1 GCA_025800105.1 Cohaesibacter sp.
ATTGCCGAAAAATCCGGTGCTGCTGTGATCATCGAGCAGTTAAAAGCATAACCAATAACAAAGGCTCGCTATTGTCTTATGCGAGCCTTTTTATGTGTCTACGTCCTAAAACAAACTGCCTTGCGCATCATCATCTTTTGGCGCAGCAGATTTGCGCGATTTTGCCTTTGCCTTCTCAGGCTGACTCTGATCTTTGGACGATGTAGCAGCGGTAGATTTTGAAGCGTGGCCTTTGATCCCTTTTCCGCTTTTAGCCCCCACTTTGACACCGGCAAGAGAGCGCAGATTGGCTTCAATATCTTCCGCTGAAATGTCTTGGGATGCCATAATGCCGCTGACATTTTCTTCCTGCTGAGCCGCGATGCTCTGTTTGTCCTCATCAGACGGAGTGAGCGTAACCGGATCCAGCAATCCCGCAACCACCGAGACATGACCATCAGCAAATTCAAGGCTGAGGCCTTGCCCGGCGCTAACCTGATCAGCTTGTCGGATCATCTCGTCATCACGATTGCGTACCAAGGTAAAGCCACGCGCCAACACACCCTTATGAGACAGGCTCTCCAGCAAGCGTGTAGCACCGTCCAGTTGCGCGCGTTTTTGCTCCAGACTGAGCAAAGAGATCCGCGCAAGACGGTCACCACGATCCTGCAACCGCTCTTTATGAAGGGTGATTTTGTTGGCAATCAAAGTCGGGCGCAAGCGCACAGAGCTGGTCGCCAGACGGCTGCGATGATTAAGCGTTGCAGCTTGCAAACTTTGCCCAAGCCGGGACGAGGCCATATCAAAGCGCTGCCGAGCCAAAGCCAGCAAATCCTTAGGCTGGGGCAGGGCGCGGGACGCAGAACGGAAATCAGAGCGGCGTCGCTCCATCATCCGCATCACCGCACCAGATTGGCGCAAATGCAAATCACCCAAAGTTGCCAGCAAATCAGATTTGACCGGCAAAGCCATTTCCGCCGCCCCAGTCGGCGTAGGCGCCCGCAAATCTGCAGCATAATCAATCAAGGTGACATCTGTCTCATGGCCAACGGCAGAGATCAGGGGAATATCGCTCATGGCCGCAGCGCGCACCGGCTCTTCTTCGTTAAAGCCCCATAAATCTTCCAGACTGCCACCACCGCGGGCAACAATGATCAGATCAGGACGGGGAATGGCACCCCCTTGCGGCAAGGCATTAAAACCTTTGATGCCATTGGCCACTTCCTGTGCGCACGTCTCCCCTTGCACACGCACAGGCCAGACCAGAACATGAACCGGAAAGCGATCGGCCACGCGATGCAAAATATCGCGAATAACGGCTCCGCTGGGCGAGGTGACAACTCCAATCACCCGTGGCAGATAGGGCAGCCTTTTTTTGCGCTCTGGCGCAAACAGGCCCTCAGAGGCCAGCTTCTTTTTGCGCTCTTCCAGCAACGCCATCAACGCCCCGGCCCCTGCCGGTTCCATACGGTCAATCACCATCTGATATTTCGACTGACCGGGAAAAGTCGTCAATTTGCCAGTGGCGATCACTTCCAGCCCCTGTTCGGGCCGAACCGTCATTTTTTGCGCAGCCCCGCGCCAGATAACCCCGTTGAGAACGGATTTATCATCCTTCAAATCCAGATAAATATGCCCTGAGGCCGGACGCGAGACCCGCCCCAATTCCCCGCGCACCCGCACATAGCCAAATTGATCTTCAATCGAAGATTTGACGGCATAGCTGATTTCGGAAACGGTAAATTCAGCAGCATTGGTGGAATTGGCCATAAATACTTCCGGGATTCGACAAACAGACAGACAGGCTTCTTTCGTGCCTGTCTTTGTCGCCCCGGTCAAGTTGATGTCTACGTTTTTTCCAACAGGACACAAGACCAATAGCCGGAGCGAGATCCAGACGTTTGCGCTGTCACAGTCCAGCCATGGCGTTTCAAAGCCCGTATCAGCATATGATTGAAAAATCCATGACCAGAAAGAAAAAGCGTGTCATGAGACAAAAATTGCTTTTGCAACAGATGAACGGCACGCTCTGCCCGCAATTGGCAGCGTTGATAGCTTTCCTTGCCATTCATAAGGCCCAGCCACCAGAAAAGCCGCAGCAGGACGGACCAGACGATAACGGGCAAAGGCAAGCGACCCAGAAAAGACGGCAGAGCAGGGGCAGGCATCGAGGCCTCTGTAAAAACCGGATCGGCCAGAAATTCCACATCCAGCCGCAAAGCGAGCAAAGATTCAAAGCTGCGGGTCAGCGGGCTGGTAAACGCATAATCCGCCATATGGGCAAGAGAAAGGGTATCATCTGGCACTAAGGCAGGCTCTGCAAGGCGGGCATCCTGATAGGCAGCAATCAGGCGGGCCATGGCCTTGGCCGACAGCCAGCGTCCATAAGAGCCATCAAAATCCAGCTCTGGTTTGCCGTGACGCATGAGTATAATTTGGGCCATCAAGACGATCCCCTGCCTATTCTTGGCTTGACTGCGCAAAAATGCCATAGCAAGAAAGCAGTAAGTCAGAACAAAGTCTTTGCCAAGGCAAAAAAGCGAGTGGCCCATGTCCCATTATGATTACAAAAGCCAGCGTCTTTGGGTATCGCAGGATATTATTGCCCAAAATGCCATTCCCTGTGATCGTGCTCAGGCCAATTATCTGCTCAATGTCTTGCGCATGGAGCAAGGCGACCATATGCTGATTTTCAACGGCCGTGATGGCGAATGGAAATGTGAGTTGCACGCCTTGGGCCGCAAAAAGGCCGCCCTTGTGCCAATCATACAGGAAAGAGCGCAGCCACAGGCAAGAGAGAATGATCTGCATTATCTGTTTGCCCCGCTAAAATCGGCACGCATTGATTATATGGCGCAAAAGGCAGTGGAAATGGGCGTTGCCACATTGCGCCCCGTCATGACCCAGCACACGCAGGAGCGCCGTCCAAAACTGGATAAAATGCGCCTCAATATCATCGAGGCGGCCGAGCAATGCGGTATTCTGTCCATCCCGCCGGTCGAGGAACCACTTGCCTTGAGCAAATTGCTGGACCAATGGCATCAAAGCGATCCCAATCGCCTGATCATCTTTTGTGATGAAACCGAGACCAATCTCGACCCCTTGGCTATTCTCAACACTTTACGCGGAGAAGGCAATGCCGTGCCGCCGCTGGCTGTTCTCATTGGGCCGGAGGGCGGCTTTTCCGATCAGGAGCGGGCGCAATTGCTGGCTTGCGATTTTGTCACAGCCATCCCGCTCGGTCCCCGTATTTTACGCGCCGACACCGCCGCCATCGCCTCCCTCGCCATCATCCAGGCCGTGTTGGGCGATTGGGTTTAACAAGGCAATTGTCAAACCAAACTTATAGAAGTCACAGATATTCTTGCTATTTTGGCATCCATATAAAGAGCAGTCATTGCCATCACATCAATGAAAGATAAAAAATGCAATTGCTTTTGCAACCCGCAGCAATTGGTCCTCATGAAGGGCGAGAAATTGAACTGATGCTCAAGAGCGAAAAGCAATTGGCTCATTTCTTTTTGCCACCTGATTGGAAAAAGCTTGAAAGATTACAAGACACCCAAAAACCGATACCTGAGCTGAAACGGATCGCCCATAAAGAAAATTTACAAGATGGACGCGTTCTGGAGACCTATTTTCTGGTTGCAAAAGGTAGGGAAAATCTGGTCGATCAATATCTGGATTTACAAGAGCAAGGTAGAGGAAAAGGATTTGACCCCAAGATCGAACGCCAGATTGGCGCATTGCTCTCTTACAAACCAGAGGACATTGAAATTTTTATAAAATGGGCGACCTTGCCAGAAATTCGCTCAATCCCGAACACTCTGGATCCCCATTATGGCCAGGAAATCCCATTGCTGCTGGCAGGCCACAAGAATATTGCGATATTGGACGACTATAGCGCGCCGCAAAGCTGGCAAGCTTTGGAAGAGATAAAAGACGATTTTGATCTGACGATAGAAGAGTATGAATTTGATTGCAGAGGGCGCACAAATTCCTTCAAGATTTTAATGCGTCCATACGCGCAAAAATATAGTCAACGTCTGCGAGCTTTGCTCAAGAAACGTCTGCAACAAGGCTTTGACGCAAAGATGGAGATGGAGTTCTGGACCCTGCAAGGCTATAGTCCGCAGGAGATAGAAAACTATAGTCAATGGCATCAAGGCATTTATGAAAAGCTCATGATGCCCGCTTAAATCAGGCTACAAGGAAGCACCATCATGATTATGTCTCTGGAAAGTTGGGCTGTTTTTGTAGCGGCGTCAATTATGCTCTCCATCACACCGGGGCCGGATCTGGTTTTTATCCTCTCCCGTGCCTTGGCCAATGGCAAGAAAGTCGGCATTGCTGCTGCGCTTGGGGTGTCTTGTGGGGCCTTTATTCATGCCTTGGCGGCGGCCTTTGGCCTGTCTGCGATCCTTGCAACATCGGCCACCGCCTTCATGATCGTCAAATATATTGGCGCGGCTTATTTGATCTATCTTGGCGTCAAGGCTTTGCGGGCAAAAGAGAGCGCATTGGCATTGAAAAGCAGCACGCAAAAACAAGTGTCATTCTTCAGCGCCTTTCGCCAAGGCATGCTGATCGATCTCCTCAATCCCAAAGTGGCGATCTTCTTCATGGCCTTTTTGCCCCAATTCATTGCCCCTGCATCACAGGCCATTTTTGCTGAAACAATCATTTTGGGATTTTTGGTGGTCTTCATTGGCTTTGGTCTGGAACTGCTCTTCATTGTGATGGTGGTGCCCTTGGGCCATATCCTGAAAAACAGCCCCAGACTTGCCCTATGGCTGGATAAGGGCTTGGGATTGTTGATGGTTGGCCTTGGGGCAAGACTGGCCATGGCAAGCCGAAGCTGACATGATGTCCTCAAAACTCGCCATCCTTGAGCATGAAATTGCGCCATTGGGGCTTGTCATTCTGGCCGCCTTTTGTCCCAAATGTGAGGAAAAAGCCGTCCCCGGACAAGACAGCCAGCCGGGCACCATCGTGATGGTCGGCAATGCTGGCTCTGCCATGTGGCCGCCCTTTGATCAGGCAAGGGAGAAAAGTGATCCCGATGCCATGAACAAATGGACGCAAGAGAGCTTGCAACCAATTGCCGATAGTCTGGACTGTGATCTTGTCTTCCCCTTTGCCGGTCCCCCTTGGTATCCATTTGTCAGTTGGGCCGAGCGCAGTGGCAATGTGGTCAAATCCCCCCTTGGCATGGGGCTACATCGTGATTATGGCCTCTTCCACGCCCATCGGGGGGCCTTTTTGTTTAAGGAAAGATTGCCCGTTGCAGCACAAAAAACCGGCAATCCCTGTCAGGACTGCGTGACCCAACCGTGCCTCTCTGCTTGCCCCGTCTCAGCCTTTGATGGCAAGATTTACAATGTCGCACACTGCAAAAGCTATATGCAGGATCAAAAGGTAGAGTGCTGGACAGGCTGTCTGGCTCGCAAGGCTTGCCCCATTGGACAGGATTTTCACTATAGTGCCGAGCATGCACGCTATCATATGCAGGCCTTTATGGACCCGGATATAGATCGATAGAGGCAATCGCGAACAGCATAAAGACCTGTGGCCAAATCAGTGATTGCATTCACATAAAGAATGAATTATTAGAAATATATAAAAATTTATAATAATTCTTGTGCCAAACGTCTCTTCTGACGCGCCCTACCATATAAAGCTGCGATATCCCCGCCATGACCTCAGCCATGATCCATGACAAGCCCTTATTGGGCATTTCTCTGATGATTGCATTTTGTGCGCTGATTCCATTTGGCGATGCCCTTGTCAAATTGATGAGCGAGAGCGTACCCATCATGATGGTCTTGCTCTTTCGGTTCGGGATGCAGGGCTTTTTGCTCTGGCCAATCATTCTGATTAAAAATAAAGGCTCTTTGCGGATATCTTTCAGCCATTCGCGCAGATTATATCACCTGCTTGCCATCCGCACGCTCTTGCATGGAACTGGCATCGTTGGCATGTATTATGGCTTGAAATATATGCCACTGGCCGACACCGTGGCCATTGCCTTTATTTTTCCGCTTTTGATGTTGTTGGTCGGCCATTTTTATATGGGCGAATATGTTGGCCCCCATCGATTTGGTGCTGCTCTTTTGGGATTTGTTGGCACCTTGATGGTTGTGCAGCCCAATTTTATCGAGGTTGGATTGAATGTCTTATGGCCCATTTTCGTGGCCGTGACTTTTGTGATCTTCATGTTGGTCACCCGCAAAATGTCACAAGAAATGGATGCATTTTCCATTCAATCTCTATCGGGGCTGATGGGTTTGGCAGGGCTGATCATCATGATGATCATGTTGAACGGCCAAGGCTGGGAAGGCTTTGACTGGACCATGCCCCAAGGTGTGCAATGGCTCTATTTGCTAGGCTCAGGCATTATCGGCACATTCGCGCATTTGCTTTTCACCGCCGCTTTGCGCTATGCCCCCAGCACCACTTTGGCCCCAATGCAATATCTGGAAATGCCATTTGCCACCTTGATAGGCTGGATCATCTTTTCAGATCTGCCCAATTGGCTGGCCGCCGTAGGCATTGCCATCACAATCGGGGCAGGGCTTTATATCATTTACCGCGAACAGCAAACACACAGCACCAAGTCGGCTTGACCCTAAAAGTCGCACGCAGAGATTTTTAAATTGAGCATAAAGAAGGCAAAGATAACAATTTTTCACAAAAGATTGAGCATCATGCCCGATGCATGGGCAATAATTTTGCTCTATGCAAGTTTATCCGAAATCAGCCATTGTAGAATGGCCAAGAATCCCTAATTTGGTGTGACGGCAGATCGTATGAGGGGACGCCTGCCTGTCGGACATATTCTGTTCTCACGCTTCTATCCCCGGAGCCACATTCATGGCCAGCACGCATAAAACACAGACCAGCATCAGCCTTGAAAACAAGGCCGAGCTTATCGAAGCCATTTCCGCCGGTGAAAAACCCAAGGACCAATGGCGCATTGGTTCGGAACATGAAAAATTCACCTTCTATAAAAACACGCTTGCCCCGGTCCCTTATGAAGGCGAAGCTGGCATCAAGCGGTTGCTGGAAGGCATGGAAGGATTACTTGGCTGGAAACGCGTCGAGGATAAAGGCAACATTATCGGTCTGATTGACCCGGTAGATGGGGGGGCAATCTCGCTGGAGCCGGGCGGGCAGTTTGAACTATCCGGTGCCCCCTTGGAAAGTCTGCATCAAACCTGCCGCGAAGTGCATGGCCATTTGGCCCAATTGCGTGAAGTCGCCGATCCCCTTGGTATTGGTTTTCTGGGCCTTGGCACCTCGCCAAAATGGAGCCTGGAAGAAACCCCGGTCATGCCCAAAAGCCGCTATGGCATCATGATGAATTATATGCCAAAGGTCGGCACCCGTGGATTGGATATGATGTTCCGCTCCTGCACCATTCAGGTCAATCTGGATTTTGCCAGCGAAGCGGACATGGCGAAAAAAATGCGGGTCGGCATCGCCCTGCAACCCATCGCAACGGCCCTATTTGCCAACAGTCCTTTTCTCGATGGCCAGAAAAACGGCTATCAATCCCTGCGCGGTGCCATTTGGCAAAATCTCGATGAGGACCGCACAGGCATGTTGCCATTCGTCTTTGACGAGAATTTTGGCTATGAGCAATATGTCGACTGGGCGCTGGATGTGCCGATGTATTTCATCATTCGCGATGGCACCTATTATGATATGACCGGTGTGACCTTCCGCCAATATCTGGGCGGAAAACGCATGGATGATACGCCCGATACCCTGCCAAGCTTGCAGGATTGGGAAGATCACCTGACCACTCTCTTCCCCGAAGTGCGCCTGAAACGCTATATCGAAATGCGCGGGGCCGATGGGGGCCAATGGCGGCGCATCTGCGCCTTGCCCGCTTTGTGGACCGGTTTGCTCTATGATCAAACCACACTGGATGCCGCTTGGGATCTGGTCAAGGACTGGAGCGAGGACGAGCGCAATGCTTTGCGGGTTAATGCTGCAAAAGATGGTCTGAAAGCATCCTTCAGAGGCGGCACAATCCAGCCAATTGCCCGTCAGGTGGTCGAACTGGCCCGCAATGGCCTTACCGCCCGCAATCGCAAAAATGGCGCAGGCTTTGACGAAACCCAATATCTTGCCGCGTTGGAAGAGACGGTTGCCCTTGGCATGACACCCGCAGATATGCTGCTCTCACGTTATGGCAACGAATGGGGCGGCAATATCAATCGCGTCTTTGAAGATTTCGCTTATTAAACGCTTTTGAGTTTAAAAGACATCACGAAAGCAGTGCGCTGCTTTCGTGATATATCCCCGAGCACTCGCAGGCACTAAGGAATATCTGAGGGAAACCTAGCTTGCCAATAGCCGAACAGCCATCCATGCTCTAGAATGAAAGCCTTCCCACCTCTGGCTCAATGCATTCAGGATATAATCCTGCCAATCATCCGATGATTTTCTTCATGCGAGCCAATCAATAAAGGCTATATATAGATGGATTTTCTTGTCTGGGCATCCTTTGCCATGATTTCCGCCGCCAATATTGTGACACCCGGCCCGGCCATTCTCAACACAATCCGGCGCGCCACCCAATTGGGCGTAAAAGGCACATTGCCAACCATTATGGGCAATACATTAGGGCTGGTTGTTGCCGGTTCTTTTTGCGCAGGCGGTGTGGCTGCCTTTGTTCTGGCCTCGGAATTTTTATGGACGCTCTTTCGTTGGCTGGGCGTTGCTTATCTGGCCTATCTCGGTCTCAAATTGATCTGGATCCGCGAAGAGCTGGATTTATCGGACAAGGACGGGACACAACCCCATGTGCCTGCACATGTGCTATTTGTTGAAGCCTTCACTCTGGCAGCAACCAATCCCAAGGCCATTTTGTTCTTTGTTGCCATTTTCCCGCAAATTATGGATGCATCGCGGCCGATCTGGTTGCAATCCACGATTATGATTGCAACATTTTGCTCCATTTCGGTGGCGTCTTTGCTGGGTTATTCCAGTATTGCCGCTTTCCTGCGCTCACGCTTTTTGACACAAAGCCGATATCGCATTTTTCGCGTGACATCTGGTTTCCTGCTTCTGACATTTGCCGGGAAACTGGCCCGCGAAGCAAAATAAACAACATAGAAAAAGGCCAGTCAAAAGCTGGCCTTTTATGTCTCAGCATCAATCAAGGCCGAGAAGTCTCTCGCTTTCTTGCCAAAGGCGTCTGGCCGCTGCTTCATCCAGCGCATGGGGAGCAACGCCCGCATCCGATACGGGGCCGCGCATATCCATAAACCCCGTTGGCCCGTAATAGGCCCCCCGTTTGGCCTCTGTCCCCGCTGCGGCCAAAACGCTGGGCAAGGCCCCTTTGCTTGAGGATTGCGCGGTCCAGTTTGTCGTCAATTTATAGAGCAAATTCATCAGGCCTTTTGGTCCGGTAAATTGCAAATTGGTGGCCGAATATCCCGGATGGCAGGCAATGGCAATGGCCGGGCTCTTGGCCGCTTGCAACCGGCGATCCAACTCAAAGGCAAACATCAAATTGGCCAGCTTGCTCTGCGCATAAGCCTTGGTTGGGCTATAGCCGTCCGTGAGCATCAAATCATCAAAATGCAGCTTGCCCATTTTGTGAATGAGGGAGGCAACAACCACAATCCGTCCTTTGCGTCTTTCGACCATATCCAGCAACAAATGGGTCAACAGAAAATGGCCCAGATGATTGGTGCCAAATTGCAACTCAAAACCGTCTTTTGTTTTCAATTCCGGTGTTTGCATAATACCGGCATTGTTGATCAGTCCATCAAGACCATTGAAACTGCGGCGCAGCTCATAGGCCGCCTCGCGCACGCTGGCAAGGTCGGACAAATCAAGGCGGATGATGTCGACATTGCCAAGACTGACGGCTTCAAGGCGTTTTTTGGCGTCCTTTGCCTTCTCAACAGAGCGGCAGGCCAGAATGATATCAGCGCCTTTTTGCCCCAGCAGACGAGCCGCTTCAAAACCAACCCCTGAATTGCCTCCGGTAATCACATATCGTTTGCCAAAAAGATCGGGGAGCCGATGATCTGTCCAATCTGTCACACCAAGAGAAGAGATGATCTGAGTTGCCATGAGAGTGCCTTGTCGGAGCGTAAGGAGAAGAACAAGAGGAATATTTACAAAAGAGATAAAAATGTAAACCTATAAAGGCCTTAGAATGCTATTGGTATATTTGTCAATGGGGCTTTGATTATTTTGCACAAATGCGACCATTTTAGGCGTGCCAGACAGGCAGACAGATAAGCAGAGCAGGCTTTAAAAGCCCCATTTGATCTTTGCCAAGGCGATGAACGCTGATTGGGTTAGCCTTAAAGGGTTGGATCCAGATGAAAGAGATAGTCCATGGCAGCCTCATCCCTCATCACTTTATTCGTCCTGACTGCAATGGCATCAGGCGGGCACTCAACCGCCTATACCACCAAGCCAGACATGCAAACATGCAAGGCCTCCATTGCACCAGTCACAGAAATCCTGACAAATGGGGGCGTAACAGTCCTTGCGATAGAATGCGTGACGATGAAGCAAAGGGTTACGCATTTTAAACACCGCCCCCCCAAGGATGCCCCGCGCACGGCTTATCTTAACCGGGTGGTGAGGGGAGATTTGACCCTGATTGAGCAGGAAAGTGAAGCGGCTTGCAAAGCGAACCATCCCCAAAAGGCAGAGGGAGACATTCGCCAATTTTGCGCAACATCGAAACAATCCTTGCAGAAATAATGGCCCAAATAGCGACTTTTCATCAAAAAATATGATGAAAGAAAATATTATAATCATTAGAAGCGATGGGAGACTTTTGCTATCCTTTTGCTGAAAAGTCTTTGCACCCTGCCTCACAACAATCAGGCAGGATATAGGCTAAATTAATAGGTCCTGAGCCTAAGCACTGAGATTTGCAGCGAAACTCTATTTGAAATTGCATGGGGATAGCCATGAGCGATAGCAAAGCCACGTCGTTAGCCGGGCCTGAGACAAATGCCAGTTTTGGGGTCATGTCTGCGCATGATTTGGGGCTTTATATCCTGATGGTCCTTATCTGGGGCACCAGCTGGATTGCCATGACCTTCCAGATCGAGATTGTCCCCCCCATTATCACCGGAATTTATCGCTTTGGCATTGCAACCTTGGCCATGATGGTCTGGGCCTTTGTTGCCAAAGCACCCATGCGCTTTCCCTGGCGTATCCATTTGCGCTTTCTATTGCTCGGAATGTTCATTTTCTCGACCAATTTTGTGCTCTTCTATTATGCCGCAAGCTATATGGCGTCGGGCCTGATGGCGGTGATTTTCTCCCTTGCCAGCCTGATCAATATTGTCCTGAGTGCTTTTATTCTTGGCATTCGGCCAACCCCGATTGCAGCTTTGGGCTCGCTCATGGGCTTTGTCGGGATTGCCCTGATTTTCTGGCCTGAGATGACTGCAAGTACCGCGCATGAGCATATTCTAACCGGCCTTGCCTTGGGGTTGGCGGGAACATTGTCTTTTTGCATTGGCAATATGGTTGCCGCCTCCAATCAAAAGATCAATCTGCCGCTGATCAGCTCCAATGCATGGGGAATGCTCTATGGCACCTTATGGATGATATTGGTTGCCTTGGTCAGCGATACCCCGTTCCTGATAGAATGGACATGGACCTATTGGGGTGCAACCATTTGGCTGGCCATCGTGGCGTCTGTCATCGCGTTTGCTGGTTATCTGACCTTGCTCAAAAATATCGGAGCAGCCAGAGCCTCCTATGCCACAGTGTTATTCCCCATTGTGGCTTTGATCCTCTCGACTTTGTTTGAGGGGTATCAATGGACATGGCTCGGCCTGATCGGCCTTGCCGCCATCCTTGGCGGCAATATCCTCGTCATGCGCGGCAAAAAGAGCTAAAACTGAGCCTAACAAATCATTCTGCTGCCAAACTGCCACCGCCGGAGACATTATCAAGAGCATTGACAATATGGGCGGCTAGTGCGGTATGGATGCGGTCCTGCGCATTATGAGAGCGCAGAAGGGCAATATCGCAATGAGGCAGTTCCGGGAAGCCTTCTCGCTCGCCCAGAACCCGCATATCAGAGGTCAGGGCGCTTTCGGGCAAAACGGAAATAGCCAAACCCGCCATCACCGCACCAGTATGGGCCGCAGCAGAGGAGCTAACATAGGCCACGCGATATTGCTTGCCCGCGCGTGTAAGAGCCTCTGTTGCGGAATGACGCCAAGAGCAATTGGGGGTGCCCAAAGCCAGCGGAATGGTGGATTGGCAATGAACAGAATGATGCGCAGAAGAGACCCATAACAACGGCTCGGAGCGAATGATCCGCCCTATATTGCCCTTGGTGCAATCCCCATGGGTAACAATGCCAATATCCAGCCGCCCATCTTCCACTCTTCTATGAATGCACGAACTTTGCTCGCAAGTCATTTCAATTTCGATATTGGGATGGGTGGTGGCAAAGCTTGCCAAAACGGTGGGCAATAGACGCGGGGCATAATCATCGGGCAGGCCAAGCCGCACAGTCCCGGACATGGCGTCAGCGGAGAAAGCGGCAATCGTCTCGGCATTGAGCGAGAGCATCCGCCGGGCATAATCCAGCAGGCGAATGCCCGCATCCGTCACCCGGCTCTGGCGTCCATCACGCACAAAAATGGTTTGTCCAATCCGCTCTTCCAAACGGCGCATCTGCATGGAAACCGCAGATTGGGTTTTGTTGACCTGATTGGCAGCACGGGTAAAGCTGCCAGTTTCAGCAATTGCAATGAAGGTGCGCAATTGATCAAGGTCCAAAAGAGCGGTCATATATGTCTCCTGTCTCTCACTGATAGGTTTATATATCACAAAAACAGATCATTTCTATAAAAAACATTCGTTGGATTTATTAAAAACAATCTGCGAGACTGAGTTCATCAACCGCAAAACGACAGATTGGCCGCAATCACCCAATCAGTTTTGTTCAAGGAAATCAGATGTCCGGGACTATTGCGTGCCCTAAGGCATCCAACAAAAGGAGATGACCCATGCTGACAGCCGCTTTTATTCGCGCTCTGCACAATGCCAGTCAAGGCATCAACCGCCTTGCGACAAATCTAACAAAGTGGGTAAAAAACCGCCGCGCTCTTCGCCAACTCGACGCGCTTGATGAGTATATGCTCAAAGACATTGGTCTGACCCGATCAGACATTGTCGCCGCTCAAGCTGTGCCATGGCATCAGGATCCCTATATCATCGGACCTCTGGCCAACAAACGCGGCATCGCCAAGCCGAGCATCAAACAGAATGTGTTTGTCTCAGACCTCCAGACAAACGCCAAAGATGAGCAGTCCTGCTGCGCGTCTTTGAAAGGAGCTGCCGCCTGATCATGATTTAGCAGCCTTGATCGGCTTTGCTCCACCATGTGATGCTTATTGGATCTGTCAGACTCGCAAATCCGGTTCAATAAGCATCATCCCAGTTAAGCAGCCGGGGATCATGGCCGTATGGTCCCCATCCCTTGACCCGCCCTAATCCGGCGGGTCTTTTTTTATCTCTCATCATCCTTATTGGTGCTCTGGGTCTGGCGCATGCTATCAAGACCGGCCTGATAGCTTTCAAACAAGCCATTGAGACCTTTCATATAATTGCTTTGCATTTCCATGGCCGTTTCATTCAATTGCGCCATTTTCTGAGCGGCAATCTCTTCATCGCTCAAAGGCTTGGTCACTTTCGCAGCACTCTGGGGATAGAGCCCGGCAAGCAGGCCTTCAAAAGCTGCCGCCAAAGGATTGGGCATGGCATCCAGCTCTTTGTTGGCTTTTTGAAAATTTTGTCGCCCCAGCGATCCCAGATAATCAATCCAACCTGCCGGATCATCCAGTTTCGGTGGCATCAAGGGCATCAGGCCATAGGCGGTCAGCATGGGAAACAGCACTTGCAACTGCTCCTTATCCAGCCCGCTTGCCTTTGCCACCTGCTCACAAAGCTGTGTCTGGGCGCTATAGGCCAGAAAGCTTTTATGAAGTTGCTCCAAAGGCATAGCGTGGGCCGGGTCTGTAAAAAAGGCAAAAGGAAAGCCGGATTGAGACGATTGACCAAATGTCCCGGCCGCTTTGCTGCCTTGTTGCAACAGACCTTGCATGGCCTCCTGCATCTCGGTGGGCCACAAATCCAGCAAACTGGGAGAGGAAGCAGAAGAACTCTGTGCCGAGCCTTGGCGGGCATAGCGGCTCATATGCATCAAGCCTTGCAAAAAAGCAGGGGCGAAAGCATCCGCCGCTTTTCGCAAATCATCAGCACTCATATGCGTTGCCTGAGAGAGTTGCTCTCGAACAGCCTTGCCATAAACCTGATCCAGAAAATCCAGAAAATTCATGGAAATATCCGCCATCTTGCACTCCTTGCACCAATCCATCCAAAGCCAAGCATGCAGGCAAGCAGCAAAAGCGTCAAGCAAATCAAGGCGCAAAAGAACAGACGCAAGCCACTTTCAAAAGCCGCCAAATGAAAGATCAACCCGCCTGATGGTTCTTCTATGGGCGGATAGAAGTCAAAGAAGCAGCCCGCTCACCAATCGCGGGACCATCTGCCATGCCAGCCAGAATTTCGGCAATATGGCGCACTTCAATGGCCGAGCCTTCGCGTTTCAGCAAACGTGCCCAATCCATCAATTGCCCCAAATCATCCGATATCATGGTGCCAGCCCCAGAGGATAGAACAGCTTTGGGCGAAAGCGAACTTTCGTTCGAAACCTCTTTCAGATCAATGCCTTCAAGCCCTTCGAGCAGTCTTTGTATTTTACCTGACGCCAAATCCCAATTCTCGCTCTGGCCAAGGCCGTGATAGGCAATGGAGCCTTGAAAAGAAGAGCGAAACTTGTCCGGTTTGGCAATCTCACAAAGAAATTCAAGCAAATCAAAACATTTGGCAGACAGAGCCACGGCCCGATTGCACCAAATTGGCTCTTTGGCAAAAAGCGAAGGATAATCTTGGCGGATCACAGTGGCACAGGAAGGGGACAGCGTGACCACATAATCATAGACATCAAAAGTCTGGATCACATGCCGGGCTTCAGCCTTTGCGGTGCTTTGGTCATCAAGGTGACAAGAAGAGTGCCCGCAGCAGCTTTGGGCCTTTGGGACCTCCACATCAAACCCGGCCTCTTCCAGCAATTTCACCGCAGAAAAGCCAACAACGGGACGAAACAAATCCACCAGACAGGTGACAAAAAGGCCGACGCGTTTTTTGCGGGCTGCGGCAGCTTTCTGGCCCGGCCCATCAAAGTCAAACTCTATCTGCTGCATAAATATATCCCGCAATCTCCGCCCATCATCAATTCCAAATTCTTGTAAAAAGAGCGATATGAGCGTTACGACATTGCCTTTTTATCATCTCTATGCAGCCTAGAGACAACAGACGTTTGGCTGCTTTTGGCTTTGGAGAGAGGGCGAATATTGTTGCGGCCAGAATTGGGAGCCTTTTTCGATCGTTTGGCCTTGTCACTGCGATCGGCCAATTGCGACAGCCGCATACGTGAAATCTCTTCCCATACTCCGGCCTGATTGGTATGGGTGAGGGTCTGTTCCACATAATCCATATGATGACGGGCCGCCTCGCGTGCCTCATCTGGCTTGCCGTCCATAATGGCTTTATAAAGCCGTTCATGCTGTTCCAGCAAGGCATCCTGAACGCCGGGCCATTCATATAAACGAATGCGGGAATAAAACAGCCCTTCCGCCAACAATTTATAGCAAGAGCGCAATGTATGCAGCATCAGCATATTGTGACTGGCTTCAACAATGGCTTGATGAAATTCAAAATCCGCTTCGCTTTCCTTATGAATATCACCCTCGGCATGATGCTGACGCATCACATCCATAATGCGGGTCAAAATCAATTTATCCGCATCTGTTGCCCGGCGCGCGGCATGTTCCGCCGTCACTCCTTCCAGATCGCGACGAAATTCAAAATAATCGCTATGGGCTTTGGGGTGGCGGCGGATCAGCTCAAACACTTCATCAGAAAAAACCGTGCCCACTACATTGGCCACAAAGGTGCCGCCCCCATGTTGGGTGCGGATCAGATTGCGCTCTTCCAGATCTTTCAGTGCCGTACGCAACACAGGGCGAGACACATCCAGCTTGCTTGCCAGCTCCCGCTCGGCTGGCAATTGGTCGCCAGAACGCAACACGCCCTCAAGAATCAGGCGTTCAATTTGGTCAATCACAGCATCTGACGTTCTGTTTTGACTGATGGCTCTGAAGATCATGGGCGTTTAACTTTCAGGCATAAGGCCGTATACAAACAAACAGATCCCCATTTTACCAGATCCGTTTCAAAATCCAATCTGGGAAAATAGGTAATTTTTGTGATCCAGTAAACAATAAGAATAAGAGATGGTCTTCCAAAGCCGGGAAATATTTTTTCTTTCAGGGCTTGCACATTTGCAAGAATATAAAGACAATGAAGCCAAGTTCTCGCCGCAACCTGACCGTGAAACATTCTTGAGTTTTCGTGCTATAGTCACAAAACCTCTTTGTCTGTGATCTACGCGTTTATAAACGCCTCAGTCTTTTTGTTTGAGCGCGAGACAGAAAGAGCGATCTTTCTGGACTGCCGACAAGGGGGAGGCCAGGATGGCTGGGGCTTTGTGGACCCCAGCTTTTCCTTTTAAAAATAGTCCCTCTCAATTTTATCGGCATTTCTATCATATCCCAATATAATCAAAGGCTTGAGCGATGACATCTATAACCTTGCGCGTGGCAAACCCTGATGATGCCAAAGCCATTTCCGAGCTGAAACTTCTATGTTGGCGCGATACCTATAAGGGATTGATGCCAGATTCTGTTTTGCAGACAATGGATGCAAAAGCAGAAGAGCCGCATTGGCGTAATTGGCTGGCTGATGAAAAAGCCGGACTGTCAGCCTATGTCTTGCATAAAGACACAGCCCTGATTGGCTATGCCCTTGCCGGAGCTTTCCGCCCGGTCTCACCACAAGAGACAGAAGAAACAGAAGAGCTTACTTTGGCAGGGGCTGAAATATATGCCATCTACCTGCATCCCAACCATCAACGCCAGAGCCATGGCCAAAGATTAATGGCTGCATTGGTAAAAGATTTGATCCAACAGGGCTATAAGGACTTGGCCTTATGGGTGCTTGGCGGCAATCAAAAAGGCGAAGCATTTTACGAAAAGCTTGGCGCCAAAGAAGGCCCAAAGCGGGTGGAAAGACGCAACAATAAAATTGTCTTTCGGGAAAAAGCCTATATCTGGACAGATTTGCGTGCATTGCAGGCCCGCCTGACACTTCATTCGGTATGACGCAAAAATGCCCTGCCAGCATGGACTGACAGGGCATCTTTTCTTAGATGATAAGTGCCGATAAAGACAGATAGAGCTTATTCAGCCGCTGGGAAAGTCTTTAGATAGGCAATCAGATTGTTGCGATCTTTTTCTTTTTTCAAACCGGCAAATGCCATTTTGTTTTTCGGAATGAATTTCTTTGGCTTGGTCAGATAGCCATGCAGATTGGCTTCATCCCAAACAAAGCCGCCTTCTTCTTTTTTGGCTTTGAAAGCTTTGGAATATTTGAAGCCTTCGACAGAGGCGATTTCGCTGCCGACAATGCCATTAAGGATTGGGCCAACCTTGTTTTTGGCCTTTTCGCCAACCTGATGACATGCCTTGCATTTTTTAAAGACTTTTTCGCCTTTTTTGGCATCACCCTCAGCAAGGGCGGATCCGGTAGCAGCAAGCACAAGCATGCCAGCAACAGCAATCAAACGTTTCATATATCTGGTCCTTTGGTCATTGTCGAAAGAAGGCTGAATGGTCTGGTCCCAGCCTCTTTCTTCCACTATAGCAAAACCCCTATCAAAGTCTTGCCATCCAATAGGATGAAGACCTTAAAAGGGAGGCTCGTCATGGGGTCACGATCTTATTAAACTTTTTGGAGAGCAAATGCGGCAAAATTATTGCCAGAAATCCGGGATAAAATGTCGCAGCAAAAGAAAAGAGGAGAGAGTGTGCGATCCGGTCTGTAAAAGCGCCAAAATGCGCAAAATTATGGGGCTGTTGACAGCCCCATAAAAAAATCAAGCGCTTATTGCGCAGCGGCTTGCTCAAACAGAGGAGCAAAAGCCTTGGCGGCTTTTTTCGGGGCTTTTGCGCTCTTGGCGGCGTCCAGATTGCTGCTGCCATCGCCAACAACAATCACACCCACCATGCCCATAGAATAATGCGGGGTGCATTTATAGCCATAAGTGCCTTCCACATCAAAGGTAATTTCAAAATCTTTGGAGATTTTGGATTTCCACTTTTTCGCGCCTTCCGGCAACATGCCTTTGACAGACTGGCTGTTATGGCCTTTGTCAACCGAGATAAATTTCACGGTATCACCAACATTGATTTTCAAGAAAGCGGGCTTGAAAATGTTTTTATTCTTCTTGTTTTCAGGATCCTTGTTCAGCATCTGAACTTCAAAAGTCTCGGCAAAGGCTGGCATGGCAGACAGGCTGGCAACAGCCAGAATGCTTGCACCCACACCAAGGCGAATGGCACTGGTTAATTTCATAATCTTGCTCCTGACATATGCCCATATGGGCAAACAAAATGCACAAGCGGCAAACCATGGTGTTGGCACTGCCAGCTTTTAAGCATCAATGCCAGAAGCGGGGACCGGGCACCCATGGTCGGACTTGTGTCTGATAGGTTATAATATGAAAAATAAAGTCAAGTAATGGCAAAATCTGCGACATTCTGGCGCAAATGTCATTTTTATTTCTGGGCCAAAGCCTTGCTTGAGGCGATATGAAAGGGGTTTGGTGAGAATGAAGGTTGTTATGACAGCGAAAGCTGGTTTTTCAATTTGATCATGCCTTACGAACAATCCATGGGCTTAGCCCAAGAGAGTGTTTTTATGGTTGTTACATAAATCACCGTTTCATAATCAGCCGCAAAACCATCTTCAGCCGGGCCTATATCCATGCCATCAATTTCAACATAAATTTCCTGATAAGGCATGGTTCGATAATCGGCCAAGGCAAGGCTATTCACAGTTAGAATATTGATTATTTTGTCTGTCCCCTCAACCCAAAAGACTTCGCGCCCACCACAGGCTCGAAATGTCGCCACTTCATGGCCAAAAATCACATAGCCCCGCAAATTCTGTGTCTTTGTTTCTAGCTTCCCATTGTCAGAAACATCTTTTGCAACACTTCTATCATAGGCGAAAAGGCCGATAAAAAGCAGAAGCAAGAAGAAAGGCAGAGAGCGAAACTTGGATCGATAAATCAGTTTCATATCGGGTATCCAGACTTTTGTTGAGACAGTCTAATAGGCTATTAAATTTGAGATAATAAGGACTTGATTGAGATCTGAGCTTAAGTTCAGGCCTCATGAATTTCGCTGATCGACTTGGCGTTCCATCTTCATATACAAGAACCAAGACCAAAATAAGGATGGGGGCTGGCTTCAAGACAAACCCGAAAGGCTATCGCAAAATTGCTGAATGAGCGGGTCCTGATCCAAGCCATAAACAGAGATCATGACTTGCCTAATTGGTAAGACTATTTTACCAATAATAGAGCGAATGAAGGAGGCATAAGGGATTTTGATCAGGCAGGGAGGACCACAATGTCAATTGAAATACCCGAACCAGACCAGACAATCATGCAGCGCCGGGCAGAGATCTTGGCGGGCCTGTCAGAAATAGTGCATGCGGATTGCCTAATCACAAGGCAAGAAGAATGCCGCGCCTATGAAGCCGATGCCCTGACCGCCTATCGCCGCATTCCCATGGCGGTGGTCTTGCCAACCACAACACAGCAGGTCAGCGAGATTGTAAAATTCTGTCAGGCACATCAGGTCAAAATCGTCCCGCGCGGGGCCGGGACTTCGCTGGCAGGGGGGGCTTTGCCAGTGGAAGATGGCATCATTTTAGGCGTCTCCAGAATGACCCAAATCCTTGATATTGATTATGCCAACAGAACAGCCAAAGTGCAGGCAGGGGTCACCAATATCAATATCACCAATGCCGTGGCCCCGGATGGCTTCTTTTATGCGCCCGATCCATCCAGTCAGCTGGCTTGCACCATTGCTGGCAATATTGCGATGAATTCTGGCGGGGCGCATTGTCTGAAATATGGCGTCACCACCAACAATATTTTGGGACTGACGCTTGTGCTGATGGATGGCACGATTGTCACCCTTGGCGGCGATCACCTTGATAGCGAAAGCTATGATTTGCTGGGCCTCATCATTGGCTCCGAAGGCCAGCTTGGCATTGTGACCGAAGCAACGGTCCGCATATTGGCGCAGGCAGAAGGCGCACGGCCCATGTTGATGGGCTTTCAATCCCCCAAAGAGGCCGGGGCCTGCGTCGCCGCTATCATCGGCTCTGGTATCATTCCTGTCGCCATCGAATATATGGACAAGCCCGCCATTAAGGTATGCGAAGACTTTGCCCATGCAGGCTATCCCTTAGATGTCGAGGCGTTGCTGATCATCGAGGTGGAAGGCTCGGATCAGGAAATGCAGGATCTTTTGGAGCGGATCACTGAGATTGCGCAAGACTATCACCCCAGCCTGTGCAAAATCTCCCAATCCGAGGCAGAAAGCAGCCGCATCTGGCTGGGTAGAAAATCTGCCTTTGGGGCTATGGGGCGCATTTCCGACTATATGTGCATGGATGGCACAATCCCCACCGGTACATTGCCCCATGTGCTGGAACGCATTGACCAGATTGTCAAAAGCCATGGCCTTGGCGTTGCCAATATCTTCCATGCAGGAGATGGCAATCTCCATCCTTTGATCCTCTATAACATCAATGATCCCAAAGAATGCCAAAGTGCTGAAAAAGCGGGAGCAGAGATCCTCAAATTATGCGTTGAGGTTGGGGGATGCCTGAGCGGAGAACATGGCGTGGGCATTGAAAAACGCGATTTGATGACCGAGCAATTCACACAAAAAGACCTGGACCAGCAAATGGCCATCAAATCAGCTTTGGACCCCCATTGGTTGCTCAATCCGGTTAAGGTTTTTCCCTTGCAAGGACGCCCACAGCCTCAAAAAGCCTAGGACCAAAGCATGACAGCGTTACAGACCCCAAAAAGCAGTCAGGAAGCAGCTGAGATTATTATAAAGGCGCTTCAATCGGGCCAGAAACTGGCCTTGCAGGGCGGCGGCACCAAAGAGGCGATTGGCACACCAATGACAGTGAGCCAAACCCTCTCCAGTGCCAATCTGACGGGCATCACTCTGTATGAGCCATCAGAGCTGGTCATCGCAGCGCGCTCAGGCACCCCTTTGTCAGAGATTGAAGACATATTGGCCCAGCATAACCAACGCCTTTCTTTTGATCCGCCCTCTTATCAGAGCCTCTTGGCCTCAGCTGGCATACCAACCCTTGGCGCGGTGGCTGCGTGCAATCTGTCTGGCCCCCGGCGCATCAGCCATGGAGCAGCCCGCGACAGTTTGATCGGTATGGAATTGATCAATGGCAAAGGCGATCTCATCAAAAATGGTGGCCGGGTGATGAAAAATGTCACCGGTTATGATTTGACCAAACTGATATGTGGCTCTTGGGGCACGTTGGGTTTTCTCACACAGCTCTGTTTCAAAGTGCAGCCAAAACCGGAAACGCAAACAACGCTGGTCTTCTATGATCTGGATGATCATGCTGCGGTCTCGCTGATGACCAAAGCCTTGGCAAGCCCGTTTGAAGTTACATCTGCCGCACATATCAGCCCGGATTGGTCGGCAAATCAGAAACAAGCAAGAACAATGCTGCGCATAGAAGGCTTTGAAGCTTCTCTGAACTATCGCAGCGCAGAATTAACGGCGCAATTGCACCCATTTGGCAAGGCTGAATGCTTTAACGAGCAAAAAAGCGCGCTGTTATGGCACTCTGTCAAGGAATTGTCCGATCTTGAAGCCCAAGAGACTGATTTACTTTGGAAAATATCGTTAAAACCAACCAATGCCCCAATCATGGCCGCATGGCTGCGCAACAGCTATGACGCCAAACTGCTTCTTGATTGGTCAGGCGGGCTGATTTGGGCCGCTCTGGCGATAAGCCCCAACACCGAGCAAGATGGCGCGGCCAAAGCCATACGTCACAGGCTGAACGAGCTGGGCGGCCATGCAACCCTGATCAAAGCCCCAAAGAATGTGCGCCAGACGGGCCTGTCTTTTCACCCACCAGCACAGCAAATGTCCAAATTGATCAAGGCCGTCAAACAAAGCTTTGATCCATACGGCATTTTCAACCCTGATTTCATGCCCCAAAAACAGGGAGAATAAAATGGAAACCAAGTTTTCTCTGTTGCAATTGCAAGATGCGGGCACAGCAGAGGCGGAGAAAATCCTGCGCACCTGCGTCCATTGCGGCTTTTGCACGGCAACCTGTCCCACGTATCTTGTGTTGGGCGATGAGCTGGACAGCCCCCGTGGGCGCATTTACCAGATCAAGCATATGCTGGAAAGTCAAGAGCCTGCAACTAGCGCCTTGGTGACGCATATTGATCGTTGTTTGTCTTGCCTGTCCTGTATGACCACTTGCCCCTCCGGGGTCGATTATGGGCATTTGCTGGATTATACCCGAACCCATATTGCCAAAACCCATCAGCGCGGCAAAGCGGATCAGATGATGCGGTTTTTTCTGCAAACAATCCTGCCTTATCCAGACCGCTTCCGTCTTGCCCTTTTGCTGGCAAAAATAGTCCGCCCCTTTGCACCCATCATACAAATGATGGCGGGCAAAAGCCAAATGGGCCAGCGCCTGATGGCCATGATGCGGCTGATCCCCCGCCATATAGAAGCCCCAACCCGGCACACACTGCCCGGTGTCTTTGAAGCCAGCAAAGGCGCTGATCAGTCTCCAAAAACCACAAAAACAAAAAGAGTGGCCCTGCTGACCGGCTGTGCCCAGCCAGTGCTGGATAGCGACATAAATGCAGCTGCCATCCGCTTGCTCACCCGTATGGGATATGACGTTGTTCTGCCAGAAGGAGAGGGATGCTGCGGCGCGTTGGTTCATCATATGGGGGAAGAAGACAAGGCCAAAGTCCATGCAAAGCGCAATATTGAGGTTTGGTGCCGGGAAATGGACACCAATGGACTGGATGCGATTGTCATCACCACATCAGGATGCGGAACCAGCATCAAGGATTATGGTCATATGTTTCGCAACGATCCGCTGTGGCGCGAAAAAGCACAAAAAGTCTCAACTTTGGCCCGCGACATTTGTGAATTTATCAATGAAATCAAGCAACCACTCACCCCAATCAAACTGCCGGATATATCGGTGGCCTATCATGCCGCTTGCTCTTTGCAACATGGCCAGCACATCAAAACAGCCCCAAAAAGCTTGCTCAAAAAAGCCGGACTGACCGTCAGGGACATAACAGAGAGCCATATATGCTGCGGCTCAGCCGGGGTCTATAACATCATGCAGCCACAGCTTGCGCAAACATTACAACAGCGCAAATGCGCCAATATCGAGACAATCCAGCCAGATGTCATTGCAGCTGGCAATATTGGCTGCATCACCCAGATCGGCACCGGCACAAAAAGGCCTGTTCTGCATGTCATCCAATTGCTGGACTGGGCTTATGGCGGCCCAAAACCTGCCAAGCTTTCCAAGGGATCAAATAAAGCATGATCCATAGGGTATGTCCCGCCCTTGACTGCTTCTGGTTGAATAAAAAGGTCATATTTTTTAAGGGGATATTAGATAATTTGCTCAATACTATCTTTACGTGACGATAGGGTAGGTAGGATGCAAAAGGCGGATAAGGCTAGCTCTGACAGTCTTTATACTATTTTTGATCAAGTCAGTGATGCGGTCTTCGTCATTGATCAGGACGGCCTGTGCGTCTATCAAAATCATAAATCTGCCCTCTTTCCCGCCAAACATCTAAAGCGTTTGATCCGGCTATGCAGACAGCAGGCCTGCTATGACAAAAGTCCGCAAATTGATCTGGATAATTGGAAAATTTCCATCTCATATCTACCAGATCACATGGTGTTGGTCTGTAACAACAAAGCCAATCAGTTAGAACAAATCCGCGCCATGCGGCAGGATTTTATGGTCCAGCTCGCAGACAATATTCCCGCCCAGCAAGCAGCCTTGCGGGCTTTGCGCAATCATGTTGACTGGCGCTGGATGGCCATTTGCAGTCTGGATCATGAGACAAAGCAATTCATCTTTGATCTTGGCTTTGATGGCGAGCGTCTAAACACGCCCTTATTTGCCCCAACAAAAGCGGCTCCGACATTTTCGGCCTGTTCAGGCTTGAAACATATAGCAAATTTGCAGGAAATTTTTGCAGATCCTCAGCCCTTCCTAGATCAGGGTATCGGATATCTCATTGGCATCTCGATCAAAAATCATGCAGGAAAATGCGTTGGTTATGCTATGATTGGCCATCATAGCGAGCCGGAAGATGCATGGGAAGTCGGCATCTTGCTGGAAGTGATCGCAGCCCTCTATAGCCCATATTTTGAAGCCAATAGCGCCCGTGAAGAAGCCGAAAAAGCCCAACAGGAATCCCTGACGGACAGCGTAACCGGCCTAGGCAATCGCCGGGCCTGCGAGCGCTTCATCAATGAATGTCTGGAAGAAGAGCATCGGGAGCGGACCTCAGAAGCGGTTCAGTCCATGTTCGATCCCCATGCCATGCGCAATTCTGTGATCATGCTCTCAGATTTCGATGGCTTCAAGCGCCTCAATGATACAATGGGCCATGCGGAAGGGGACAGAGCGCTGACCTTACTGGGCCATTGTTTGCGAGAGCATAAAGTGCCGGGCAATCGTATCTTTCGTCTGGGCGGTGATGAATTTGTGCAAGTCTTTCCCCGTGCGGGTAATTTGGAAGCCGGTGATTTGCGCCATTGGACCACGAAAATCGAACAAATCTTGCAAGAGGCAGGCTTCAAGGATCTTGGTATCAGCATTGGTGTGGTGCATTTCTTTGAAGGCGATGGCACTTACGCCTCGCTGATGGCGCTGGCCGATGCCCGTATGTATCACGACAAGAAAATGCGCTCGCTTTATTTGGCCTAGGACGTAAACTCATAAATGTGGTGCATTTGGCGCTTAAATGGCCCGCTATCGCGCGGAAAAGTGTGCAGGATGGGCTGGTTGCCCATTCAAACACTTTGACAAAGCGAAAGCGTGGCCATTTAAACGTCCGCAGGATAGGGCTAATTTTCTCTCCCACGTTGTCGCAAGGACTTGAAAATGAACCACATTATCTGCATCCTTGCTCTTAGTGGGAGAAAAAATTAGCCTCTACCAAATGTATCACATTTATGAGTCTACGTCCTAACCCTCTCGCCGCAGCAATCCTTTCAGGCAGCCCAACCCTTTGGCAAAATCCTCTTCACAGGCCACAGTCCCAAGGGCCAGTCGCACAGCCTTGGGGGCTTGACCATTGCCCACCACAAAATGATGGCTACCCAAAAGGCTGACCCCTTGGCGCGCGGCTTCCAGCTCAAAAACCGCAGGATCCCAAACGGGGGGTAAATGCAGCCAACAGGACAGACGATCCGGCAAAAGCAAGGCAGCTTTGCCCAGTATCTGCCGGGTGACGCGATGGCGTTGGGCCAGAATTTTACGCTTGCGCTGCAAAGTCCGCTCCATCTCGCCAGTTTCAATCCAGTATTTTGCAATTTCAGCAAGAATGGGCGAGGCCATCCAGCTGGTATCGGCAATGGCACGAACCAGTTTCATCCGATAGCGCTCTGGCGCAAATAGAAAACCCAGCCGCAGGCCACCGCCAACCACTTTAGCTGTGGTGCCAATGACACAACAGCGATGAGGGATAAGGTCGCTTATACTATGGCGTGTCTCGCGCAATAAAGCCCCATAAGGATCATCTTCAACGACCGGCAGATCAAACTCTTCAGCAAGTCTGGCCAAAGCCTTCAGACGGGCTTTTGATATGGGCTGGCCTGTTGGATTATGCACATTGGGCAAAATCATTAGCCCGGACACCGAGCGGCGCTTGCATAGATCGCGCAAATGATGCTCCGACATCCCCTCATCATCGCGTGCAATAGGCAAAAGCCGCACCCCTAAGCGGTGTGCAGCGCTGATCAGATTGGGATAGCTTAGCGCATCAACAGCCAGATAATCTCCTTCACGGAACAGGCTTTGCAAAACCACCTGCAAACCATGCTGGGCACCTGATGTCACCAACACATCCTCAGGCCGACAGACAACAGAAAAATGGCGAAAAAACAAAGCCCCGGCTTCACGGTGACGCAGCAAACCTTGCGCAGGTGCATAATTGAGCAAGCTGTTTAAACCCGGCTGGTCGGACAAATGCCCAAGCGCATCGGAAAGATCAGGATCGAGATGCGGACGCGAAAAATTGCGGGCAAAATCCAGCTCCA
>JAOXSG010000462.1 GCA_025800105.1 Cohaesibacter sp.
TTACAGAGCTGACAAAGAAGAAGGTCAGGTGGCAATGGGACAAGCAAGAGGAGCAAAGTTTCTTGGCGCTTAAGGCTGCGATGGCCACTGCGCCCGTCCTTCGTTTGCCGGACTTCGAACGCCAGTTCGTTGTCACGACAGACGCGAGCGACGTGGCAATTGGTGCTATTCTAGAACAGGACTTTGGGTCCGGCCTCCAGCCTATAGCATTTTCGAGCCGGAAACTCAATCCCACGGAAATACGCTATTCAGCGTATGAAAGGGAGCTCCTTGGGATTGTATGGGCGATTGGCCAATGGAAGCATTATTTCCAGGGGCCATACCCCATTATAATACAAACAGATCATGCGCCACTCCGATATCTCCCAAGTCAGACCTCTGTAAACAGTCGAGTCTGGCGGTGGTTAGCAGTACTGCAAGGGTACGATGTGGACATCCGGCATATACCGGGAAAGAAGAACCCTGCAGATTCCCTAAGCCGTCAGCTTATTACTGATGCATTGGTACGGAAATCATCTGTCACTGATGCTAATGCAGAATATGTGCAGAGGCTGAGAGTACCCGAGGACGCAACAAATGAACAGATACAAGATGCGTTGTACAGATTATTTAATTCAAGCCCTCAAGGCCAAGACAGTCAGATCAAGCGGATTCAATGCCCTCAAGGCCAAACAATTTTGTCAAATCAAACCCCTCAAGGGTCAATTCTTTTAACAAATGAAGAGCAATGCCCTCAAGGCAATCAGTCCAAACAGATAATTGCTGCTACAGCAGTTTCAAAGGTCCAATTGGACAATTCTTTTAAAGATTCATTGCATTCTTTGTTGCAGAATGAGAGTCCTTATGCTGAAATTCTGCAGGAATTGCAGAGCGGTATCAGGCAAGTGGTCCGCAATTCTTTGGTCTTCAAACGAATGCACGGGATTCTTTATATTCATGACCAGAATCAAGACGTTGATTTTGATTTCTGGCGAATAGTTGTCCCAGATGATGAAGAAATGAAAACCCAGGTGGTACAGGAGTTGCACTGCACCCCTTACAGTCCACATCCTGGAATTCAACGTACCATAGCTAGGGTAAGAAGGTCTTTTTGGTGGAAAGGAATGGTGGGGGACATACGCCAGTTCGTGGAGAACTGTGCAGTGTGTCAGACAGAGAAGTCTGACCACACATTAGCTAAAGGAAAGCTAATGTCCACCCACATTCCAGAGTCGAAGTGGAGTGAAATCTCCATCGACTTCGT
>JAOXSG010000643.1 GCA_025800105.1 Cohaesibacter sp.
CCGACTTTCACATGCAAATTCTGTCACATAATTGAATGAGCTCCAAATTTGCATGCTACGGACTTCCCGCAAACTGTTTTGAAAATACGGCAAATACAAAGGCAAAAATAGCCAGATCTCAACAAAATTAAATTTAACACGTGGTTGACTTTCTGAGCAAAACAAAAACTTTCGTTACATAAAATAAAAAATACCAGCCCAAAGCGAACAAAAAACGCAACTTAAAGCAATAAAACGACAACATTTGGAGTTACGACCACTTTACGCCTACTTCCTATTAGACGTAGATTTCACGTCGGACGTACGTCGGACGTTAAGTTACGTCCAAACTGGTGCAACTGACGTAAAATTTACGCCTGAATTAACGTCAGACGTTAGCGGTAAGTCTCGGGCGTAAACCTTTATGCAACCGGCCCCCGGATATTTGAATCTTCGGCGGGTCCGAAGTAATGAGTAATCTGCACCGTGGGGGAGAACCAGAGTTACAAATGATTCGTCCAAACTAA
>JAOXSG010000663.1 GCA_025800105.1 Cohaesibacter sp.
GATATCCAATGCCGCATGTGAAAGGGGCCAATAACGAAGACCACCTACAAACAAACATTGACATGTCCAGGAGGGTCTTGGTGAAGGGTTAAATAAATGTAGATTAAATGATACAGTTGATACGAACAAACAGTTTCAACAAAATGACTAAAGACCGTGGGGCAAAAGCCGTGGAAGACATTAACACGCTATATATACCGGTGTGGGGCAGTGGGATAAAACAAGGAGAAGGCGGGCCAGCGTGTCATGCAAAGGTTAGACCGGGTGAATGAAAACTACGAACGTGACCCAAAGGGGAGAAAAGCCCCAAAAAGAGGAGCCCAAAAGATGATTGCAATCTTTCAAAGAAGCAACGAAACACAGCACAAAACCGAGGGAGCAGACATACAAGCACGCAACCCCCATTCCCCATTATCATCATCATTGATTAACACACGAGAAATAATGATTTTTTTTTTGCTATGCCGCGAGAAGGATCAATCAAGATTGATGACCCCGCGGGGGAAGGCGTTGTTAAGGAGCATACGTTGAAACGCGGAACGTGCGGCGGGGGGGTCAAAAGGGGCTGACGGACGGGGAGCAGGTCCGGCGGCAGAGGTGGGTGGAGGAGGAGGCACCGACAGGGCAGTACCTGCGAGAAGGGAGGCATGTGCTGAAGAATACGCAGGGGAACAAGGAGTAACCCGCAGGTCCAATGGGTCCGAGAATCCTAAAGAAGTGGAGGCATGTCTATTAGCAGCTAGGAGGAGAGGAGGAGCGGGGGAAGGGGAGATCCAAATACCATCGTGGAGCCAAATTAAACTGTCAAAGGTAAAGTGGGCTGATAAATAAACCACAAAGGCCTTAAGCCATAAAGTTTCCGGATGTTCAAGCGTATAGAATGGGCGATTGGCCGATGTGAGGGCGGGAATGTCCCGAGGCCCAAAATGGGCGTCCAGGGCATTCCAGAGGAGGGGTTTAGCATGAGCAATGGCCCGCAGAGCAGCAAGAACGGAAGGGGAGGGCCAATAGCCAAGAAGGCGA